>DATDSK010000168.1:0-6180 GCA_035291325.1 Bdellovibrionota bacterium
GGCATCGGCGAGCGGGTCGGCTTCCCAGGCCCACATCTTGATTCCAGCCATGTCTTTGACCGTCTCGATGGGCCGCTGCGAAAGCAAATAAACAAGTCCGGGTTCGGCCCAATCCATTAAAACATAGCCTTTTTCGAGGAACTTTTGTTCAAAGTAGGAGGTGAATTTGTCACGAACAAAATGAAGCTCATTCAAATTGTCAAAATAGAAAGGCAGTTCGAGTGCCCGGATCTCAGAAACAAGTTCGCCGAGACCGACTCCCGTGAAGCCGGCGGCATGATACTGGCCGACTCTCATTTTCCGGAGAACATCCGGCTCGTCGCCGGCGATCCCTCCGGGATACATCTTGAACTCAACGCGTCCCGCGGTTTTCGTTTTAACCTCTTCCGCGATCTCATGCATGATGACCATCCACGCTGATCCTTCGGGCGCGAGCGTGGCGCATTTGAATGTCACGTTCGCGGCCGCGGCCGGAAGCTCCACTCCGACGAGTAACCAGGCGAAAAGCGCCAGAAAACGGGTCACACCAGCGATTTTTAGCATTTCAGGGCTCCTTTTCTAAAAGAGATCTTTCTTTCTGTTGAGCAAGGCCTGCGCGCGCTGCTTCACGATCAGATTCGCGAGCCGTTCATCCGGCATGACGTCCTCGGTCGCATCGATCACTTCCTTGAGCGTACTTTCAAACAGCACCTCGTCCTGTGAAGGGACCGCGACGAACTGGGCAAGGTACAGTTTGGCCATCAGGAATTTGCCCTCCGTCAATTTGATCGCGCGTTCGAGGTGTTCCCTGGCCTTATCCTGATTTCCACCCAGCATCTTCGGACGGCCGCCATAGTAAGCGCCATAGAAAAGATGCGCGCTGCCATGATAGAACGTCTCATCAAGCGCGAGGATTCGCTTCATCATCAATTCAACCCGGCTCAACTCCGCCACCGCCGCGACATCGTCCTTGCTGATATTCACAAAGCTCCCGAGGCAATACGCGCTCCAGAAGAGCGGCGCGACGTCATCCGTATTTTCAACGGCGCGATTGAAATTCTCGAGATCGCCCGACGCGTTTGCCCGAACCCCTTCGGGGAGTGCCTCGAGACCATATCGGTATCCGCGCTGGTACATCCTCTTCGCGCGCGCGAGGTCCGGGACTTTCCCCGACTCTTCGATAAAAGCGAAAGCATAAGAACAGTATCCTCGCGCGAGCAAGGTGAGCAGATCCCGATCGCCCGGAGCGGACTTCAGAAGTCCTTCCATCATTTTGAGATTGGCCGGCATTGCCGCGCGCGCGAACTCCAGGTCACCCTCTTCGTTAAAGGCCTGCGCGGCGGGACCCATCACCCCGACTGTGGTCTCGGCCGCGAAACGCTTCACCGAGCAGCCTGAAACGAGGCTTAACATCGCGAGCAAAACGATTAATCTCATAAATGCCTATTTTCCTCCGAAGTAGCGCAACAGCACAAGGCTCAAATCGGGCCAGTACGTGATCACACCCAGCGCCACCACATAGAAGCTGAGGAATGGAAGCGATGCACCGTAAAGATTCACGATCGGCCTCTTGAAACGAAAGCTTCCGATAAAGAGATTCAGACCCGCCGGGGGCGTGCTGTAGCCGATCTCCAGATTGGCGAGATAAATAATTCCGAGATGAATCGGGTCCACCCCGAACTCCTTTGCGATCGGGAGCACAAGCGGGACCAGCATCAGCGCCGAAAGCATGTCGAGAAGCGCTCCACCGATCAGCAGAACGACGTTCAGAAGCATCAGGAAAACGATCTTGCTCGACATGTACTGCCGGATCCACTCGAGTGCCTTGATCGGAATCTGAGCATCCACCACGTAGTTCGTAAAACCCAGGACAGCTCCAAGGATGATCAGAATAGCGCCGACCAGAATCATGCTTTCCCGCATCACGCGCGGGACATCACGAATGAGATGCAAATCGCGATAAATGAAAACCTCGACGACGAACGCATAAAAAGCCGTGATAGCGGCCGCTTCGGTCGCCGTAAAAATCCCGCTGTAGATACCGCCGACGACCAGAACAGGAAGCGGCAATTCCCAGGCGAACTCGCGGGTCGCGTCGAGAAGTTCTTTCATCGAGAATTCCCGGGTCGGGAGATGAGCTCGTTTAGCCGTGAACACCGCGTAAAGGCTCAGCAGGAAAACAATAAAGAGCCCGGGGAGAAGGCCGGCAATGAAAAGCTGATCGATGCTCGCGCCGGAGACGAGACCATAGATGATGATCGGAAGACTCGGAGGGAACAGGAGCCCTAGACTCCCGGAAGTCGTCAGAAGCCCGATTGCGAACTTTTCCTTGTAACCATCCGCGATCAGGACCGGCATCATGAGGCCGCCAATCGCGATGATCGTGACGCCCGAGGCGCCCGTGAAGGCGGTGAAAAAAGCGCAAACGACCAGCGCGACGATCGCAAGACCGCCGGGCATCCAGCCGACAAGCGCCTGACTGAAGCGGACGATCCGATGGGGCGCTTTGCTTTCAGCGAGAAGATACCCGGCGAAGGTGAAAAGAGGGATCGTGATGAGAAGCGGAATCGTCGAAATCCTATACATCTCGATGATCACGGCCGAAAGCGCGGTTCCGTCGAAATAGAACAGAGCGAGCGCGGCCGCGGCAAACACCGCGAAAAGCGGCGCCCCGAGGAGCGCCATGGCAATGATGACGACGGTGACTAGCGTTCCCATTCTTGTTTCTCCAATGGCTCACCGCTGAGTGTCCCGATCATTTTAAGAAAGAACCGGAAAGTGAGAAAAAAGAAGATGGACGGGATCACGAGTTCGATGATCCAGCTGTCGATCCCTATCGAATATTGGGTGGCGGAGTCGTATTCCATCTTCACGAAATCGACGGATGCCAGACCCATGAAAAAACAAACCACGGACGAGAAAAGGTAAACGCAGATTCTCGAAACCCGCTTGGCGCGCTCATTCAACAGACGGGAAATGACATCGATATTGATATAACGCCCTTGCTTGACGGCGAGCGAGGCTCCCAGAAACCCGGCCCAGAGAACCAGGGCACGCGTAAGCCCGTCCCCCCACGAGATCCCTGACGAAAAGACATTCCGCAACACGACTTGAATGAAGGCCACTACCATCATGACGGACAGAATCATGATCAAAGCCCAGCCTTCGGCTTTCTCGATGAAGTCGTCCAATCGCTTGAAATATTTCATTAAACGAATGCTATCACGCCCGCCCGAAGCAGCCGAGATATTTATTTAGCGCAAAGCCCATTTCGCGAGCCAAAGCGTCGCTTGTGCGGCATTGGCGAGAGCGGCACAGGTCACCTGTTCGAGCTTGGCACGGTGCTCTGTGAGCTCCGCTCGCGTTGCTAAAGCAGCATAATCCACGTGGCCTTTTCCGTTGGGGAGGTCGTAATCAGCGGACATGAGGTCTTTCCCGAAGAACTCGATCACGGCTCCTCCAAGTTTGGGTCCGAGTCGAACCGAGGCCCTCGATACGGCGTGGGCCAGCTCTTTCGGAGACTGAACCTCCTCCAGATCGACGTTGGCGTAAACCTTTGATTGAGCAACGCACTTCTGCAAAACACCTGATTCCGTCATTCCCAGCCTGTGCCTGACATATCCTTCGTACGCCCAGTGATAATTCGAAACAGTGCGCGTAGCCTCGCGAACCAGCTTCTCGAAGCCCCGTTTGGGAGGCCAGGCAAGCAGCTCTTTCCAGGGAATCATCCGGGGCGTCAGGATCTGAACCGAGTGGAATGGCTGCGCGAGATCCTGGGCGTAATGGAATGACCAGCCGAGCTTTTTGAAGCCGTCTGCCCGGCTTTCCTCGTTGAGTGCCGCCTGGAGAAGGCGCTTGGCCTCGGCCGCGGTTTCAGCAACCCGCTCGGGCGCCTGCCCGATGGCCTTGGGGGGGATCTGAAACGTGGCGATCGGATGAGCGAGCTGCCATCCTCCGAAATACATGTGGCGAAAACCCGCGCTCGTCGGTCCCTTGGTACCGCCCATCCACTTACGCTCGTCCAGTGGATCCCACGAATCATCGAGATTCGCGTCCATACCGTTATCCGGGTCGCCGACATGACGACGCATCGCCTCGTATCCTGAAGCAGGAACCCCAAGCTGGCTCAGCTCGGGTTGCAGGGCCGAAACGATCGACAAATGGCCATCCCAGGCCTGGGCATTCGGAATCACGAGAGACAAGAAAGCGAAACCAATACTCAAACCCAGCCGCTTTGCGATGTTCATGCCGAGCATTGTCGCGTCTCGCTCAAAGCATTTCAAGGAGCTTGCTCACGTAATACGCCTGATAATTCCTGTAGCCGTACATGAAATCATCCCGTGACGGGACGTACGCAAAGTCAGGCTCGGCCCCGCGATTTTCGACGGCAAGGCCGTCCGGACGGAAAAAGAGCGACTTGGTGAGCCGCAAACCGATTTGCGAATAATAGAGAGGAGGCAACTCTCGAACATGTCCGCCCGCACCCATGGTCGCGTTCCCGAGCAGCTTGGCGCGGCCGAACCCCTGCATGAGAGCGGGAAAAGCATCCCCTCCCGATCCCGCCATTTCATCGATCAGAATCAAAACCGGCTTCGTATAGACGACGGCATTCGGACGCACCTCGGGAACCCCATCGAGCGCCGTTTTGGGCGTCATGAAGGTACCCGACTCCCAGGCCGCTCGGACCAGTTCGAAGACGCGCTCCAGGTAAATGCGTTCCGCGGTATACGGAGGCCGCGACTCCATCCAGTTCTTATAAAGCAGGAACTGCTCCTTCGTTCCCAACAGCTGAAACTGCAGCGGCTGGAACGTTTTCGACATGAAAAAGCCGATGACCTGATGAACAAAGTCGACACTGCCACCGCAATTGTGGTCCTGGTCGATGACCAATCCGACCGTATTCTTTTCGAGAACGGAAATCGCATATTCGTACTGCGCGAATCTGACGTTATACTCAAACGCGCCGCTCTTCTCGTTCTGCGGATTGTAATGCGGAATTCTCAGGTAACCGACGTTGCCTTTCGGCGTCGAATGATAATAGGCGACGAAGGGTTTCTCGATAACCATCGTCGCATCCGTCGGAATCGCGATTCGTGTCGACCCCGAACAGCGATAGCTGTCCTCCAGCCTCGCGGGTTCAAACTCAGCCCACATATCCCGAGTCGAAAGCATTTTGAATTCGTTCGGATCAAAATCATTCAGGAACTCCCGCGGAGAAACCCGCGCCTCGGCGGGAACCCGCATCTCATCGATCGGCGCGCCAGTGACTTCCCAGTTCAGTTTGACCGATTCTACGATCTCGGAACTGCCATGGCGGATTTTGAAAATCACGCTGCCGTTGGGCACGGGCACCCACTTCCCCTGGCGGACGGTCAGCCGCATGGCGGCTTTGCGCCGTGCAGTCAATGGGTTTCCTGCTCCGACCTGTTTTTGGAGTTGATCCAGGACGAGGCCAACGGGTTCACCGTTGATCTCGACAATTTCGTCTCCAATGACAAAAGGGAACCGTTTCTCGTCGAGCTTGGACCGATTGATCGAGTCGATCAGGACCTTTCCGCGAATCAGGTCGGTCGAAAACGGCAGCGTCGCGCCATAATTCGTCGGAAGAGACGCTCCGAAATGTGAGTCGCGAAATTCCGCGACGAACTCCACCAAAAGATAATAGAATTCGCGATTCGAACGGGAGCCACGAAGTTTTCCGGCATATTCGTTTCGAAGGACATCGATATCGATTCCGAGTTCCGCCTTCTTGTACTGAAGCGGGCCATACCCCGACTTCATGATCGCTACGATCTGATCGAGGTCACTGAGTTTTTCGGAATAGGTTAACTCCCGCCCGAACGCCACCGATTGAAAGAGCAGGCCCACGCCCAGGATCGCTGAAAAAACCCGAACTCCGCGCATAATCCACCCCCGTTTCGGGTTTATCGCGGCGGGCGTTCAAGGGGAAGTGTAAAATAGAATTCGCTACCCTGTCCCTCTTCACTGAGCACACCCATTTGCCCGCCGTGTTCCTTGACAATCCGCTTACTGATATAAAGGCCAAGCCCGAGTCCTTGCCGGCCAAGATGGGCTTTCGAAGGAACACGATAAAACCGGGTGAACAGATTCTGCTGGCGATCCTTGGGAATTCCGATACCACGATCCTGCACCGAAATACGCACCTCGTGTCGCTTGCCGTCAATCGAGAGGCGAACATGA
>DATDSK010000169.1:0-12512 GCA_035291325.1 Bdellovibrionota bacterium
CATCATCCCGATTACCCTGTTCCTCGTCTGCATGTTGCTCTACGCCAACACAAAATCGTGGGCGAAAACCGGCATTATTCTGTTAGCCGTGCCGTTTTCCGCGGTCGGGGCGATCTGGTTGCTGTATTTCCTCGGCTACAATACGAGTATTGCCGTCTGGGTGGGGTTAATCGCGCTCCTCGGCGTTGATGCGGAGACTGGAATCTTCATGTTGCTCTACCTGGACATCGCGTACAACTCGGCCAGGAAAGAGGGCAGGATGAACACCTTCGATGATTTGCGGGAGGCGATTTATCACGGCGCCGTGAAGCGTGTCCGCCCCAAGGTCATGACGGTTGCCTGCCTGGTCATGGCGCTCCTGCCGATCATGTGGTCAAGTACCGCTAATGCGGGCGCCGACGTCATGAAGAGAATCGCGGCTCCCATGCTCGGGGGAATCATCACATCCTTTGGAATGGAACTCCTTGTGTACCCGGCAATCTTCGCCGTTTGGAAGTGGCGCTTTGAAATGCGGGAAGGTGCAAGGGGATCAGCTTAAGCCGCCTGTTCAGGATTCCCGGTCTGAGGAGGCTGCTGTTCTCCCGCCGGCTCTGGCTGCTTTGCTTCTTGCGATGGTGCCTCCTGGCCGGGCGGTACGGCAGCTTCCTGTTTTGCCAGCTTTGATTGAGCTCTGTTCAGCGCCGAATCGGCAAAACTACGGATTTTGTGCCTGTTTGCCCAAACGATGGGCGCCAGATAACCGATCAGTCCAAGCCGGCGCCGATAACGTCTTGTAAGTTTGGAATCCTTAGGTGAGCCCACCAGCACGGCACCCAGAACGTTCATGGTTTTTTCCAACGTCGATTTTCTTTTGAAGATCATACCTTTCTGGGGGTGCAATGCCTGAACCAGAGCGCTGCCAATATGGTTGCCGGGTCAAAGCCGCTCGGGCATAATCAGGTTAGTGACCGTCCCAGTTGTATGTTGATGGTTTTCACATCCTGAAACCTAGAAGAAGATGCATGAGGCAGCGAGTGAGAAAATGGATTTTCGAAACTTCGAGTAGGTGTACCTGGTCCTGTTTCCTGATTGCGGCTTTCGTCTTTTCCGGATGCGCGACCTCCCGCGTGACTGAACCCGTGGAAAACGGCAGGCCATCTTCCGCGACGGCAAGAAGTCCGGATTCACAAGTCTCCATTCAAGAGATCCTTGCAGCGGATGCTGAAATCGAGCCGGGACCGCATTCGGGCGTTCCAATCGAAATCAATGCGAATGTCGAAAAATGGATTGATTACTTCTCGCTCAAAGATCGAACGCGCTTTCGTACTTTCCTGGAACGGGGCCTCGCGTATAAGCCACTCGTAAGAGAGATTTTGAAGGAACACGGCGTTCCGTCCGAACTTTATTATCTCGCCATGATCGAAAGCGGTTATGTCACTCATGCGCGGTCCAGAGCAAGGGCGGTCGGCGCGTGGCAATTCATTCGCGCAACAGGAAAGCGCTACGGATTGACCGCTAGCCATGATCTCGATGAGCGAAGGGATATCGTCCGATCGACCCGCGCCGCAGCGCGATTTTTGAAGGACCTTCATGACGAATTTGGCTCCTGGTATCTGGCGCTCGCGGCCTATAACGCGGGAGAGGGACGGATCAGAGGGGCGATTCGCCGGGGCAAAAGCAATGACTTCTGGGTTCTCGTGGGGAAGCGTAAACTGCCCCGTGAAACGATGAATTATGTTCCCAAGTTCCTCGCCGCGGTGATCATAGGCCGAAATCCCGAAAAATACGGGTTTGAAAACCTGAAGGCCGAAACGTTTCCGAAGTTGGAAAAGGCCAAGGTTCCGGGACGGGTGCACTTGAAGGAAATTTCGGCCCGGGCCGGTTTGCAGTACGAAGAAATGAAAGAAATCAATCCGCACCTCATCCGGCAAACGACTCCGCGCAATGTCTCGGGTTATGAGATCTGGGTTCCGGAAGGAAAAGCAGAGGCGGTCGAAGCCCTGAAAAAAGAATACGTGACCTTTAGGAGCCC
This sequence comes from Bdellovibrionota bacterium, assembly GCA_035291325.1. Classification (GTDB taxonomy): domain Bacteria; phylum Bdellovibrionota; class UBA1018; order UBA1018; family UBA1018; genus XYD1-FULL-55-31. The sequence continues at coordinate 2,012 of DATDSK010000169.1, forward strand.
CGAAAAAAAGCCGGTCCTGAGACGCCATGCTTCGGTCAAACACCGTGCCGTTCCCCGGACCCATCGGGTTCGGAGAGGCGAGACGTTGATCGCGATCGCGCAGAGATATCGTATTCAGGTCTCTGATCTGAAGAGATTGAATCGATTGAGGTCGAACCGGATCTTCTTCGGGCAAAAGCTCAAGGTCGCTTCAAACCGTGCTGGCGCGAAGGGTCTCAACAGCCTTTAAGTCCCGCTATGTCGAATCCAGAGAAAGCCGTAGCCTGAAAGGTCGAGGAACCGGTTGCCCCATTCTTCCCTGATCGTCGCACGACGGCTGAGCAGGGGGGCTGAGGTGTGCGAGTCTTCGCAGATGCCGGGTATCGAAATGGAACGGCCGTTTTGGGGAGCTGGCGAGAAATTATAGACCCCGACGGAGCAGGAGCCATCCGCAAACGTCATGGCCACCGTCAAAACCGGGTCCGAATCATGCTGGGGAGCCACTCGGATCCGGGTTTGGTTGTCGATGGGCAGGGTCTTGCGGGCGCGCGTCAGTCGTTTTACGAGGTTCAGGAGGCTGTCACCGAGGCGTGATTGTGATGCCACGTTGAGTTCCTGCCAGTTATCATGCAGCTTGCGATTCCAGTCGTTCCCGAGCGTAATCGAGGGATCCGTAAACCCGGCGTTCGGGCCGGAATGCCAGGCCATCGGTGTGCAAACTTCATTCACCTTCGTGGAGTTGTCCTTTTCGCGGATGTAATCGCCAGGCATGAAGATCTCGTCGCCATAGTAGAGGAGCGGAGTTTCGGGAAGGCTCAGAGTCAGCGCCGTGGAGAGTTCGACGCGCTCTTTCTCGTTCTCTACAAACGTGCGGATACGGGGGATGTCGTGATTGCCCATGAAAATCACGCGGTTTCCAGCCTCAATGCGGTCCTGCGTAGCTTCAATGTGCTTCAGGATATTCCTGATGCCGTAGGGATGTTTGCCTTTAAGCGATGCCCGGAGCCCTTCCATGTACGGGAAATCCAGCGCGACATCCCCGGCGACCGGCAGATAGGGATCGATATCGTGATGGCCAGCCCAGATTTCGAGGATAAACGACTGGTCCGGAAAGTTTTTGCGAACCGTGTTCAGGTACGCGCGCAATCGCGCCAGATTATCGGGATGCGCGTTTTCAAGGTTGGTTTCACCCTCGACCAGATGCCGGGCGGCGTCGATTCTGAATCCGTCGGCGCCGAGTTCCGCATATTTCGAGAAAAACTCGTTGAACGTGTCAATGACGCTGGGATTGCGGTGATTCAGGTCAGGCATCGCGTCACTGAATAACCCGTAAAAAAAGCTGTTTCGCGTGCCATCCCAATGCCACACATCCGACGGCTTGCCGTCGGGTTGCCACGGTCTTCTCCAACCGAGAACAGGTTCAGGGCTCCAGAGAAACCAGTCACCCATCCCGAATTCACCTTTGGCGGACATCTTGAACCAGTCTGAATAGCGGGAAATGTGGTTAATGGGAGCGTCGAGAAAAATTTTGATCCCGGCCTCATGCGCCGCGCGGGTGAATTGCCGAAAAGCCTGATCGCGTTTGCCTGGCTCGCTCTCCAGCGCGTAATCCTGCCGGATATCAAAAAAGTCATCCGGAATATAGCCCATGCCCCCTGATCGGAAGATCGGCATGAGGAGGAGTCCGGTTACTCCGAGATCCTTGAGGTACTCGAGCGAGTCTTTCAGGCCTTCGAAATTGCCAGAGCCGGTAGCACGGCCGAGTTTGGCTGATCCGTCTTTGAAGGATTCGACGTAAATTTGATAGAGTACCCGATTCGGCTCTTGTGAGAGGGGCGCCGCGGTGGCGGTTTGGGCGATGAAAGTAATGCTGATGAGAAAAGCCAATATGCTGATCTTCGTCGATCTCATGCGGCCTCCGATTGCCGATTCTCCGAGCAATACTTTACGATGATACCTGACCTCGAAACGGAATGCCCGAAATGTGTGGGTTGCCGCTGAGCAGAAAGTGGCCAAAGGCGGCAGGTAAAGCAGAATGCTCGGTTTTTGGCTCTTTTTGAAATTAAGTATGCGTCAAATCTCTGTCGTCAGGGCTCGCGCCGCGGCGGGACACGAATATAGATCCAGAGCACGAGCAGACCGACCGTGATGTAAGCCGCGGTAAAGGTCCAGGGAGGGAAGTCGTAGAACAGAATCCGGCTGATCCAATATTCGATGAATGATCCTTGATAGGAAGATTCACCGGAAGCTTTTCGAAGGGCCTGTTCCCATTCGGTGAGCGGGCAAACGATGCCGAGAATCGTTTCAGCGACCACGATGGCGATCATCGCGAGATGAACCCGCCGAAGAGAGCGATTCCGAACCCAGCGCCAGCCGAGCCGCGCGCCGATCAGAATAAGCGGGATCGGCACGATGATCGCGAGAACCCAGATAAAGTGAATGAGGAGAATCAAATCGGCAAGCATCAGTCCTCCATCCGGACGAGGTAAAGCGAAAGCGCGTCGGCCGCGAGCGCCGTGGTGTAGGGTTCGGATTTCCAGTAAATTCGATGCCTCGCGATGGTTCCGCCGGAGAAGAATACCCCTTCTTGCCAGGCAAAGGCGCCGTTGGCGCGGTCGAGTTTTTGTCGGAGGATGTAGCTCGTGGCCCGTTCAATCGCGCCTCGGGTTTTGTATTCGTAGAAATGACCGGCATAGAGCAGCGTGTTCAAGGCATAAAGGGTGTTGTGAACAGCATCGCCTTCGATGTCGCTGGACCAGGAGCCGTCCTTATTCTGCTTTCTAAGTAGTTCGTGAATTGCCCGGGTGAGTGCCGGCCTCAGGCAGGATGCGCCAAAATCGTAGGCTTTGGCGACCACGTAGTGAGGATTAAACGGGCTCGGGTAATACACACCGCAGGATTTTTGCCGCCCCGTCCGGAACGTCCAGTCGAGAAATTCACAGGCCTCCTTGACCCCCGGAGTGTCGAGTTCTCCATAGCTCGCGAGGGCTGAAAGAACGTTGGCGTTCACGACGCAGTCGACGTCATTCAGCCCGAACGGAATGTAAGTGCGCTCGGTACTTGGAAGGTAAGACTTGACCTCCCATGGGTGCTCATCCTCAAGCCAGGTCATAAAAGCTTTGGTGCGGATGGTTCTTTTGGCGAGGTTGTAAAAATGCGGAATGACTCGTCCCACATCGCGGTATCGGCTGAACAAAGCTCCGATGCGATCGGGAGGATCGACTTTTGACCCGGGTCTCAGGTCTGCGTAAAGTTTCATGGCGAGAAACGCGACCGCCGTGTCATCCGCGTCATTGTAAACATTGCATCCGGCGGCGACCCGGGGTGAATCGAAGAGAAAGAGGTTCGGACGGCGCACTTTCTTGTTTTCGCTGCCCGGATAAGGCGGATAGGGCTCGAGGAGAGGCCAGAAGTTGAAGCCCTCTCCATTTCGATAGCTCAGAATTCGTTCCATCGAAAGGTCCAGAATACCGGGTATTCGGGTAAGCCAGGGCTGCCTTGAGTAGATCGAGGCAAGGGAGTTGTGAATGGATGAGACGGTGAAGCTGTTTGAATCGTAAGCCGCTTTGCCCTGTTCGCCGATGAACGGGACAGGTTTTACGTTCATCATGGTGCTTGGCCATTCACCGCTGAAGTAGTCGATTCCGGCTGTTTCCTTTTTTTGAGTCTGGTCGAGGTATTGGACTGCGCCTTCGAGAACCCGCGCATGCTCGGCACCGGCGAAAGCCGGCAAGGGAACCGTAAGTGCTGATAGGATCAGGCCTATGATGAGAGCAGCCATGGCGGGATGGGGTATAACGCACTGCAACAAGCTTGGCAACTGTGCATCTAGTGTCCTGAGTCAGTTATAACGTGATTCAGGACACTACAATAAAAGCTCTTGTGATGACAGCCACTTAGGGGCAAAACAGAAAACATGATCGAAGTATTGCCGACTAAAACCGCTTTGGTCCTCGCTCCCATGGAAGGGGTCTTGGACGCGCCTATGCGGGCGGTCGTCGCCGAGATCGGGGGATTCGATTTCGCGGTTTCGGAATTCATCCGGGTCAGTCGGGCTCCGGTCCCGGCACGCACGATCAGAAAGGTGGTGCCGGAGCTTTCGAACCGGGCGCCACTCGGCCGCGTGGTCCTCCCGATTCAGGTGCAACTCCTGGGGAGCGATCCCCATCTTCTTGCCGAAACGGCTATCGAAGCCTGCAGTGCGGGAGCGTCCGCGATCGATCTCAATTTCGGTTGTCCTTCGCCGACCGTGATCCGCCATGACGGGGGCGCGGCGCTTCTTTGTGAGCCCCTTCGCATTCATCGCATTATTTCCGAGATCCGAAAAAGGCTTCCCCGGATGATCGCGGTTTCAGCCAAAATCAGACTTGGTTGGGAATGCCCCGACGAGGTCCACGAGATCGCGCGAGCCATTCAAGAGGGCGGGGCCGACTGGCTCACGATTCATGCCCGCACTCGAGCTCAGCTTTACAAACCGGGGGTGCGTTGGGACGAGGTCGCCGAAGTGGCGCGTGCAAGCGCGATTCCGGTGATTGCCAATGGCGATCTCTTCTCGATAGAGGATCTGGAGCGCTGTCGAACGTTGACCGGCTGCCGCCATTTCATGGTGGGAAGGGGAGTCTTGCTCGATCCGTGGATCGGTAAACGGTTTTCCCGGTTTTTGTCGAAGCAAGGGCTCGAAAAGAGCGCCGCGCCCGCCGATTCAGAAACGGTCTTTGGGGGTATGCTTCAAGCCATACGGCGGTTCATCGAAGTTGCCGAGCCGTTTTCCCAGAACTCGGGGTACGTGCCCTCGCGCGTAAAACAGTGGCTGGGCATGGTCGATCATCTTCACCAGATACTAGGGCAGACACTTGACCCGCCACTCGGGCCGCAGCGTCTGCCGGCCAGTTTCAGGAATGCGATCGCAAGGGCGCGTTCGGCCTCCGAACTATTGGAGGAGCTCAGCCGGGCAGAAGAGTTCAGCGGCCCGCCATGAATTCGCGAATATTCGAGTAAGCTTCCTTGAGAATCGTTTCATTCGGCAGAAAAACAATTCGGAAGTGTTTTGTTCCCGGTTTCTGGCCGAAACCGCTTCCGGGTACGGTTACCACGCCCTTTTCACGGATCAGGCGCGCGCACCATTGCTCATCGGTTTCCGGTCCCTTGTATTCGAGTCTCGGAAAAGCGTAAAAGGCACCTTGCGGCTTGACACACGTGATGCCCGGGATTTCCGAGAGCATCTCATGAGTGATGTCGCGCTGACGTTTGAGCTGCTCCATCATGGACGGGAGGTGCGGGTTGGAACCTTCCAGCGCAACCGGGACGGCGGCCATCGTGGCGTGGGGAGCGCAAAGGCGGGCACGGGTGAGCTTTTGGATCGCGCGGTAGTAATCACCCACGACGCTCTCTGGCCCGGAAACGATGCCCCAGCCCATTCTGAGACCAGGTCCGACATAAACTTTCGAGAGGCCATTGAAAGTGACCGCGGCTACGTCTTTGGAAAGGCTCGCGAGAGAAACATGTTCCTGCCCGTCGAACAGGAGCTTGTCATAGATTTCGTCGCTGAACACGACGAGGTTGTGTTCGATCGCCAGATCGACGAGTTGTTGCGCGATCTTTCGCTGCAGGACCGCCCCTGTCGGGTTATTCGGGTTGATGATGACGATTCCGCGGGTTTTGCTGTTGATCCTTCGTTTGACGTCCTCGACGTCCACTTGCCACCCGTTTTCCTCGTCGAGGTAATAAGGATTCGCCTCGGCTTCGAGCTTCGCGAGTACCGCGGTGTAGAGGGGGTATCCGGGGCAGGGGACGAGGAGGTTGTCTCCGGCGTTCAGAAGGGCGGTCATCGCGAGTTCGATCGCTTCAGAACCCCCCGTCGTGACATAAATATCCTGGGCATTCCTGATCCCGCGCTTCTCGGCATCGCGCCGGATCGCGCTCACTGCGGCGTTCGTACCGGGTGAAGGGGCATATCCCGTATTGCCGGCCTTGATGGCTGCTATGATCGCATCCGTAACAAAGTTGGGGGTCTGAAACCCGAAGGGAACCGGGTCTCCGATGTTCAAATAAAGGAGTTTTTTCCCGGCGGCCTTGGCCTGGTCGGCGACCAGAATGATGTCGCGTACCGCGTATTTGATGTTCTCGGTTCTTCGGGCGGGCTGGATATGTTTCATATCCAGCCTCCTTATCACAAGCCAGAGGAGGCGCGCAACGAGTCAAGCTCCGCCCATCTGGCATAGAGCCGCTCGATTTCGGCCTGCGTCTCGGCCATTTCTTTCGTGAGCTTGGCGAGAAGGAGGGGAGCTTTGATCGATTCCTGGGCTGAGCTTTCCTTAATAAGACTCGCGAGTTTTTCCTCGGCGGAATGAATCGTGGACTCCATCAGTTCAAGCTCACGCTGTTCTTTGAACGTGAGTTTTCGCTTCTTTGGGGCGACCGCAGGTGGGGTGGTTTCGTCTTTTCCGCCTGATTTGTCGCGGGCGTTTCTGGCGACGGCTCTGCGGCGCGATTCCCAGGCTTCCCATTGAGCGAGATCGGCGAAGGTGACCAGCCTCACCTGACCCGCGGCCTCGGTGGGAACAGACGAGGGAAACGCGATAATCTTGTTCGCAACCTGGTCAAGAAAGTACCGGTCATGCGAAACCAAAATGACGGCTCCATCGAAATTTGTCAGGCAATCTTCCAGGATCGAGAGTGTCGCGATGTCGAGATCGTTCGTCGGCTCGTCCAGGACCAGGACATTTGCCTCCGTGAGCATCAGTTTTGCGATCAGAAGCCTGCTTTGTTCCCCCCCCGAGAGGCGGCCTACTGCCATATCCATCTGGCCTTGCGTGAAGAGGAATCGGTCGAGGTAGCCGCGAATATGCATCCGTGAACCTCGGTACTGGACAGTCTCTCCGGCTGGGCAGATCGTCTTTGCGACCGTGATCTCGGGATCGAGAGCCTGGCGGGTCTGATCGAAGTAGGCGACGGAGAGGTGCTCGGAGCGGCGGATTGTGCCCTGGCTGGGTTCCTCTTGCCCGAGAAGCACCCGGATCAGGGTGGATTTCCCGGAACCGTTCCTGCCGAGAAGTCCGAGGCGGGTTCCGGGCGTGAGCAGCAGATCCAGCTCCGAAAAGATCGTCTGGCTTCCATAGCGTTTGGCAATGCCTTCGGCCTCGATCAGTTTCTTGGGGTTTTTTTCGGCTGCTTGGAAGTCGATCTTTACCCGCCGGTCCTGATTGCGCGTGGTCAGATCCGCGACTTCTTCCTTGAGATCACCGGCGCGCTGGATTCGTGCCTGCTGCTTCGTAGTCCGGGCTTTAGCGCCCTGCCGCAGCCATTCCGTTTCCCTGCGAAGGGTATTCTTGAGAATCACCTCGCGTCTTTCCTGGGCGTTGATCATCTGTTCGCGTATCCCGACGTAAGCGGCGTAATCGCCGCGGATGTTCAGGAGGCCACCTTCGTGGCGCGGGTCGAGTTCAAGAATTCGGTTGGATACGCGTTGCAGGAAAACCCGGTCGTGGGTGATGGTGATGGTCGCGAAGGGCGCCTGAATGATCAGGTTTTCGAGCCAGACGATGCTTTCAACATCGAGATGGTTCGTGGGCTCGTCCAGGAGCAGAAGGTCGGGATTTTTGGTCAGCTCTCTCGCGAGGGCGACGCGCTTCTGCCAACCCCCGGAAAGCCGCGCGACCTTTCCCTCCGCTCCGAATGAATCGAGTTCGAATTTAGAGATCAGCTCATGCGCGCGCGCGACCGCATCCCAATGGTCGAGATTGGAATCCGCTCCTTCGAGAATGGCGGAGAGAATAGTGGCGCTGCCGTCGAAACGTGGCACCTGTTCGAGAAACCCGACCCGGAGCCCGCGTTCGAACGAAACCGTTCCCGAATCCGGTGAACTTCGGGAGGCGAGGATACCGAGCAACGTCGATTTACCGGCGCCATTAGGGCCGATCAGTCCGATCCGGTCTCCGCTTTCCACGGCGAAAGTGACTCCCGAGAAGAGCGGGCGTGCCGCGAAGGACTTGGTGAGCTGATGAGCGCTGACGAGAACGGTCATTAATGAGGCTTCCCGGATGAGGTTCTGGCCGAAAGATAATACTCATAATTACCTTCGTATATCCTTAGCTCGCCGTGGTCGACCTCGAAAACCCGATGGGCGATCGAGCGCAGAAAATGCCGGTCATGGCTGACAAGCATGACTGTTCCGTCGAAATTTTGCACCGCCTCGAGAAGAATCTCGCGCGAACGGATGTCCAGATGGTTCGTGGGCTCGTCAAGGACCAGAAAATTCACGGGGGTGGCGAGGATGGTCGCCAGGACGACGCGGCTTTTTTCGCCGCCCGAAAGCACTGAAATCTTTTTGTAAACATCATCGCCGCTGAAGAGGAACGCGCCGAGAAGATTGCGGACATAGCCGATCGTGGCGTGCGGGACACGGTCGTAAATCTCGTCATAAATCGTCTTGTTCGCGTTCAGAACGTCCAAGGAATGCTGGCTGAAGTAGCCGATTTGCACGTTTGACCCCAAGGTGACGGTCCCGGAAGTCGGCTGAGTGTGGCCCGCGATCGTTTTGAGAAGCGTTGACTTACCGGCGCCGTTGACGCCGACCACGGCGATTTTGTCGAGGCGCTGCACGGCGCCTGAAACACCCGAGAAAACCCGCTTTGTCTTGCCGTTTTCAAGGGGCCATTCCTTCGCGAGATCCCGGATGCGGACGACATCGTTTCCGCTTCGGGGGGGAGGAGGAAACTCGAATTGAATGGTCTTTTCTTCGGCCGGGATTTCAATGCGGTCGATTTTTTCAAGTTTCTTGACGCGTGACTGTACCTGAGCGGCGTGAGAGGCACGCGCGGCGAACCGTGCGATGAATTCTTCTTCCTTCGCAAGCATGTCTTGCTGTTTCTGGTGTGCGGCGAAGAGCTGGTCGCGCCGGATCTCCCGCTCACGAAGATAAAAATCATAATTTCCGGAGTACGGGGTGATTGCTTTGTTCGCGATCTCCACGATTCGGGTTACGATGCGGTTCATGAAATCCCGATCGTGGCTCGTCATGACCAGCGCACCTTTGAAATTGACGAGCCATTCTTCGAGCCAAATGATCGATTCAAGATCAAGGTGGTTCGTCGGCTCGTCCATCAGAAGGACATCGGGATTCAAAACAAGAATTTTCGCGAGCGCGATTCGCATCTTCCAGCCGCCGCTGAACACTTCTACAGGGCGATCGTGCTCTTCGGGATGAATTCCGAGGCCGGTCAAGATCGCCTGGGCGCGCGAATGGAGGTCATAGCCGCCCCGTTGTTCGAATTCGAGCTGGGCTTCCCCATATCGTTCGAGCAGGTCGGACATCTCCTCGTCTGAAAGCGGGGACTCGGCTGATTCGTGAAGCCGTTTTTCCATCCGGGCGAGTTCGGCCGCGAGATGAGATACTCTGCCGCCGCTCGACTTGACTTCTTCGAGAGCCGAACGCCCGCGCATTTCGCCGGTACTCTGGGAAAAGTAGCCGATCAGGAGCTTATCCGCGATATTGACGGTTCCTGAGTCGATCCCTTCCTGACGCGTAATGATGCGAAAGATGGTTGTTTTGCCGGCACCGTTTGGCCCGACCAGACCGATCTTGTCGCCTGGCCGGACCTGAAAGCTTCCGGACGAGAAAAGGACACGTGAGCCGTACTGTTTGCTGATGTTCGTAAGGTGAATCATGGGAGGCGAGAGATATAACAGCGAAGCGACTTCGTCGCAAGGCGTTAACTCAGTCATCCGGTAGGTGCTGTGCCCTGCTTTTGCATCGGGTTTCTGACATCCCTAAGGAGGAACATTATGGCTATTCGAAATTTACCGGACGTGTGGCGCCGAGACTGGAGTCCCATTCGAGAGGTCGCACGGTTGCAACGCAGCATTGACCGGATGTTTAATGATTTTCTTTCACCCATGGAAACAACCCTGCCTACTGACATTGTTTTTAATCCAGCCTGCGACATAGAGGAAACAGAAGGCAAATACCTGATCACATTCGACTTGCCAGGCGTCAAAAAAGATGACCTTAAGATCGAACTCAACGAAAACCAGCTGACGATTTCGGGCGAACGAAAAGAGGAACGTCACGAAAAAGGCTCACGACACAACGTGGAGCGGTACCATGGCGCATTTCAGCGCAGCTTTACATTGCCGAGTATCGTTGACCCGAACCAAGTGATGGCCAATTTCGAAAATGGAGTGCTGCAGATCTCGATTCCGAAGGGAGAGGCGTCAAAAGCCAAGCTTATTCCCGTGAAAGAAGGAAGACTCATCGCGGAGAAGGAGAAGGAGAAGGAGAAGAAAGAAAAGGCCGCGTAACGGCTTTCTAACGCCGCACCGCGTTTGGCGGGATTTGAATCAGCGCTACCTTGCGGGTGACATTCCCTCTATACTAACTTTAAAAGAGGGGGCTACCGCAATGGATGAAGTCAAACAGGCGATCCGCGACATTCAACACTTCGGCGAGGAGGGCGGGGTCATCCCGGTCATCGACGTGGCATCCACGTCCACATTTCTCGACCCGGAGGATATGGAAAAGGTA
>DATDSK010000170.1:0-33596 GCA_035291325.1 Bdellovibrionota bacterium
ACCAGGGAATGGCGGAATCAAAATCCGCTAGCTTACCGCTTGCCGACGCCCCAACAGTTCTCGGTTAACACAGCTCGGCCGCCCGAGCAATTGCCGAGATCGGAAGTGACTGTTTTTCAGGGAGTTTCGGAATCCTGGTCCGCAGCCGGGGCCGCTCCGACGCCTTTATTGATTTCCGCAAGGTAAGCGTCAAGAATACGCTTTTCCATGATCGCGCGCGTGTCCTGATTGAGAGGATGGGCAATGTCTTTGAAGGACCCATCCTTGCGGCGTTTGCTGGGCATCGCGACAAAAAGACCAGCGGTTCCGCTGATGATCTTCAGGTCTCGAACGACGAAGCAGTTATCGAGGACGATGGTGATGTAAGCTTTGAGCTTTTCCTCGTCCACAGGAAAGACTTTGACTTCAGTGATTTCCATGGCTGCTCCTCTCGTTGCCGGTGAAGCCTTGATCCTTATTAAGACATTGTAGAGGACTCGAAACCGGATTTCAAACAACTAGTGGGCTGAATCGAAGAAAATATTCCGATGCGATTACATCGTCTGGATAGAATTTCAAAGCGCGGCGGGGCCTTCGGCCGGTCGCGTCAACCAGCTGCCCGGGCTGCTTTTAACGGTGAAAACTGAAAGCTGCCCCGGTCCGTGTCTACCTGGATTTCCGTCCCGGGAGGGTACTTACCGGAAAGAATCTCGACCGCCAATGGATCTTGGATCTCACGCTGGAATACCCGTTTCATGGGGCGCGCTCCGAAATCCCGATCGAACCCGCGTTCCGCGAGCAGATCGAGCGCCTGCGGCGTGATTTCGAGTCGAAGCCCTCGGTCTCTTAGCATCTCGTTCAAACGAGCCTGATGTTGTTCGAGGATACGGCGGAGCTGAATGCGGTCCAGATGCGAAAATATGACGATATCGTCGATGCGGTTCAGGAACTCGGGGCGTAGATACTGACGAACCTCTTCCATCACGCCTTTTTCCATCCGGGCCGGGTCACTCTCTTCCAGAATAAAACGGCTCCCGATGTTCGAGGTCATGATGATGATCGTGTTGGAAAAATCAATGGTCCTTCCCTGACCGTCAGTAGCCCGGCCGTCATCCAGGATTTGAAGAAAAACATTGAAGACATCCGGGTGCGCTTTCTCGATTTCATCCAGGAGAATCACCGAATAGGGTCGCCGGCGCACGGCTTCAGTGAGCGCCCCTCCTTCCTCGTAGCCGACGTACCCGGGAGGGGAGCCGATCAGCCGCGCGACCGAGTGTCGTTCCATGTATTCGCTCATATCAATGCGGACCATGGCTTGCTCGTTGTCGAACAGAAATTCCGCGAGTGCTTTGGCTGTCTCGGTTTTGCCCACCCCGGTCGGGCCCAGGAACAGGAAAGATCCCATGGGACGATGGCTTTCTTTCAGGCCGATTCGGGAGCGTCTGACCGCGTTTGCGATCACCTGGAGCGCGCGCTCCTGGCCGATCACACGTCTGCCGAGTCGTTCTTCCATCTTTATCAGTTTTTCCTGTTCGCCTTCGAGCATTCTTGAAATCGGAATGCCGGTCCAGCGAGACACGATTTCCGCGATATCGTTTTCGGTGACTTCCTGACGCAGAAGCGCCTCGTGCTTGGGGGTGATCGTGGTGCCGGCGCTGCTGGGTTCCTTGCGGGAAAGTTCCTCGTGTTCCTTTTGAAGCGCGAGAAGTTTACCGTAGCGGAGCTCCGCCGCCTTTTCGAGATCGCCACGGCGTTCGGCCGCTTCTGAATCCAGGCGAACGCGCTCGATCTGTTCTTTGAGATCCTTGACCGTATTCACGTCCTTCTTTTCGCGTTCCCATTGCGCCCGGAGCACCGAGCTCTGGTTTTTGAGTTCCGTCAGCTCGAGTTCAAGCTGGCCAAGGCGGTCGCGGGAAGCGGAGTCCTTCTCTTTTTTGAGGGCCTGACGCTCGACTTCAAGCCGGAGGATCTTTCGCTCGAGCTGGTCGACTTCTTCGGGGCGGGAGTCAATTTCCATTCTCAGTTTCGACGCGGCTTCATCGACGAGGTCGATCGCCTTGTCCGGCAGGAAGCGATCGGTGATGTAACGATTGGAAAGGGTTGCGGCGGCGACGAGCGCGGAGTCGCGGATCGAAACGCCGTGATGCACTTCATAGCGTTCCCGGAGACCACGCAAAATGCTGATCGTATCTTCGACCGTGGGCTCCTGCACGTAAACCGGCTGGAAGCGCCGTTCAAGTGCGGCGTCCTTTTCGATGTGCTTGCGATATTCGTCTAGGGTTGTCGCTCCGATGCAGTGGAGCTCGCCGCGAGCGAGCGCGGGTTTGAGCATATTCGAAGCGTCCATCGCGCCCTCGGCCGCTCCGGCGCCGACCAGCGTGTGCAGCTCGTCGATGAAAAGAATGATCCGACCTTCAGAAGCCGAGATCTCCTTGAGAACGGCCTTCAGGCGATCTTCGAACTCTCCCCTGAACTTCGCCCCGGCAATCAAGGCTCCCAGGTCGAGTACGAGAAGTCGCTTGTGTTTCAAGCCTTCCGGAACGTCGCCGTTCACGATCCTTTGAGCGAGGCCTTCCGCGATTGCGGTCTTGCCAACCCCCGGCTCTCCGATCAGAACGGGATTATTCTTTGTTCTGCGCGAAAGAACCTGGACGACACGTCTGATTTCTTCATCCCGTCCGATCACCGGGTCGAGCTTTTGTTTCGTCGCGAGTTCGGTGAGATTACGGCAGTATTTTTCGAGCGCGCGGAATTTTCCTTCGGGTTCCGGGTCCTGAATCTTCGCGCCGCCGCGTACGTTCTTCACGGCCTCGAGCAGCGCGTCGCGCTTGAGGCCGCTTTCCGAAAGAAGCTGGTAAACATCGTTCGACTTGAGCTGGGAAGCAAAGAAGGCGAGCAGGAAATGCTCTCCGGACACGTACTCATCACCGAGCTTTTTCGCCTCGTCCTCGGCGAGGACGAGTACCCGATTCAGCGCGGTTGAGGCGTAGATCTGGCCGGTTCCGCCGGTCACCTTCGGCAAACGGCTCAATTCCGAGTCGGCGCGCGTTCGCACGGCTTTAAGATCCGCCCCGGCGGTTTGGAGAATATTTGGAATCAGCCCGGAGCTTTCATCGGCGTTCAGCAGTGCCCAAAACAGGTGAATCGGCTGAAGTTCCTGGTGATCCCGTCGCAGAGCTTCGGATTGGGCTTCCTGAAGAGCTGCTTGCGCGCTATTGGTGAATTTGGCCGCCATATCGGATGTCTCCCATGCATAAAATGGGAACGAATCCGGTGGCAGTCAAGGTCCGGGTCAGAATCAGGCGTTTGCGGCGCGTAAGCCGCTGTTAGTCCTTCAAATCCAGCACGATGACCAGGAATGCGTCATTGCCCTGAGGACCAACGCGCCTCACTCTTAACAAATAGCTCTTCTTCTGTTTGACGGCTGAATAAAACGCGTCAACGTTTTTAACCGGCTTGCGGTCGACTTCGATGATGAGGTCGCCTCGCATCAACCCGGCCTTGTCAGCGGGCCCGCCGTAAGCAGTTTCTGAAACGAGCACGCCGGAGGCCTTTTCGGGAAGCCCCAGCTCCCGTGCGGTGTCGGGAGTCAAATCCTCGAGGATCATGCCGGTTTCAACTCGAGGCGGCTGTTTACCCTTTTTCTTGCTTTTCGGCTTCTCGGCCAAGGTTTGGGCACCCGGACGTTGCGCGATTTTGATCGTGAAGGTCTTCTCTTCTCCGGCGCGGGATACCTTGATCGGCACCGAATCACCAACCGGAACCGCGGTCACCGCCGCGATCAGCTCGGAACCCGAACGAATAGGCTGTTTGTTGAATTCCTGGATGACATCGTACGGTTTGATGCCCGCCTGATCGGCAGGTTCACCGGGATAGACGTGGGTTACGAAGGGGCCTTGCGTTTCTTTCTTTACGCCCATTTTGGCCGCCAGTTCGGGGGTGAGCTCGTTGACGAGAATGCCGATGTAACCTCGGCTGACCGTCCCTTTCGACTTGAGTTGCGGGAGGACTTTTTTCACCAGCGTAATCGGAATCGCGAACCCGATGCCCTGGGCTCGCTGCTCGATCGCGTTGTTGATTCCGATGACTTCTCCCTTCAGGTTGACGAGAGGACCGCCGGAATTTCCGGGATTGATGGGAGCGTCCGTCTGAAGATAATTCGCGAGCGGAAAGTCGGGCGCCAACCGGCCTTTGGCGGAAATAATCCCGTGCGTGACGGAGTGGCCCTGGCCGAAGGGATTCCCGACGGCAATGACGTACTCTCCGACTTCGAGGTTATCGGAGTCGCCCAGCTGAACGGGTGCGAGCTCGCGTTTCGTCTTCACTTTGATCAGCGCGACATCGAGTTCGGGGTCGCGCCCCACGACTTCACCATCCGTTGGTTTCTCATCCGGAGCCTCGGTGAATGAAATCTTGATTTCATCCGCCTCGGCGACGACGTGATTGTTCGTCAGGATCAACCCGGAGTCGTCGATGATGAAGCCGGTTCCGAGGGACATGGCGCGAGGGCCACGCGGGTCGGGGCTGCCTCGTTCATCTTCTTCTTCAGGCCCGGGGCGCCCGCCTGGAGGCGTGCCGGGAGCTTCACCGCGACCGCCGCGGCGGAACATATCCTGGAAAAAGCGGTGGAGAAAATCGTCCGGCCCCCACGGCGAAAGCTGGCGCTTCACCGTGCTGAAAGTCGAGATATTCACGACTGACGGAACGATTTTTTTCGCAAGATTCACGAAGATGTTGGCTTCGATGGGGCCTTGAATCGACGCTGCAATGGCCGTCGAGCCGCCCTCGGCGGAGAAGCGTTGTGAGCCGGAATAAAACGCGGCTACTGTCATCATGGTTATGAGAATCGTGATCGGGGCTTTTTTCAGCATGGGTGAATTCCTTGCAGGTGTCAGGTTTTGCTGAGCTTGCGTTGCGTTTCGACGTAGCGAAGGCGGGTTTCAAAAAGAAGCTGTTCGAGCAGACGATCTTCGTCGGGTGTTCGGTTTCCCTTCGTTTTCTCGTGCATCAGTTCGAGGAGATCGATGTTCTGACGGGCGAGCTCGAGGTCGACCTTCGGCGTTTCGCCTTCATTCTGAAAGCCGGGTGGGACGATTCCAAGCCCGATGAACGCGGCTGAGGAAATCGACAGAAAAAAAGTCGTGAGGTCAATTTTCGGAAGTTCTGATTCATTCGATTGCGCCAAAATAGTGCTCTCCTGTTCGAAAAAAAAGATTTACCGCCGGAACACGAGATAGACAAGCGCTATGCGATAGGAAAGAGCGTCCGTTGGGACCAGGGCACAAGCACATGCAAGTAAGCAGCGCCCGGGTTTTCGGTTACGTTGCTGGTCGTCAAAGTCTGGGACATTCGTTGTAACGCACCGCTGCAAATACGACCCCAGTGATATGCCGGTTCAGCACCCGGTCCCTGCCGGGCGTTGACGAGAAGGACGGTAAAATGTGAGGACCTTCGGCTCAGGGCCAGGAAGGACCGTGCAGCGGGAAAAAGCAGGAGAAAGAGCATCGCCGAAAAAGGACCGAGCGAATTTTTCGAATTCGGTTTCGGAATCCTCCTGCCCGTGAGGATCGTCTCGACCCAGTTTCGGGGGGCGAGTTCCAAGACCCAAAGCGCGAGTACCGCGGACAGAGACCGGATTCGAATTCCAGGACTGCGCAGTTCGACGGCACAAAGGCGAAGAATGCTCCGGAGTTCGGGTTCGGAAAGCAGCGCGAGCAGGCCCTGGCTGAGGAGCAACGTGCCGGGGCTCCCCAGTTCCCGGACGACTACCGCGTTGGGTGCGGAGGAGGGAAATACGGCTAATTTCGGTCGCAATTCTTCCAGGTCGGCGAGACCGGCCATTCCGTATTCCAGGGATTTTGCGAGGCCCATCGGAAGCTCTCGTGTTCCCGAAAACTTACGAAGGATGACCCGTTCCGAGCAGAACGAAATCGTGAGGAGAGCTAAAAGCCCCGTCAACGTTCCAGCCGCGGCTCCGGGATTTTGGGCCACGGCAAATCCCACTCCCGCCAGCGGCGCACAAACCAGGAACACGAGTATCGGGAACCGGGACCAAATGGAAAGCATAGTTAACATTTTATGCATGTTCGCGGTCCTGCGGCAAGTCGTGAGAAGGTTAACTTGCTTTAGCGGCCGGCCGCTGATGGCTTGCGGCCAGTTCATAGCCCTCATCGCGCGTGACGCCGCTCAGGGCCAGTCTCAGGTTATCCGGAGAGTCGGAAGCTTTCAGGGCTTCGTCCAGGGTGATCATGCCGTCTTTTACGAGCTTCATCAGGGACTGGTTCATGGTCTGCATTTTATAATGATTATTGGAATTGGCGACCGCGTCCATGATCGCGTCGATCTCGTTTTTACGAATGTATTCCTCGATGATCGGCGATTTAACCATCACTTCGCAAGCTGGAACGCGGCCCGTCCCGTCCGAACGCATGAGCAGTTGCTGCGAGACGACCCCGATCAGATTGGAAGCCAGTTGGATCCTGATTTGATGCCTGAATTCGGGCGGGAAAACGTCGAAAATGCGGCTGATCGTGCTTTTGGTGTTGTTCGTATGAAGGGTGGACATGACGAGGTGCCCGGTTTCGGCCGCGGTCAGCGCGGTCTGGATCATCTCGCGATCCAGAAGCTCTCCGATGACAACAACGTCAGGGTCCTGTCTCAGGCCCGCCTGGAGCCCGTCTTGAAGTGAGAGGGTATCGGAACCGACTTCCCTCTGCGTGATCGACGCTTTCATGTCGCGATAGACGAATTCGATCGGATCTTCGATCGCGAGAACGTGAACATGGCTGTTTTCGTTGATGTGCTGAATCATCGCCGCGAGAGTCGTGGACTTTCCAGTTCCGCTGGCGCCGGTGATGAGGACGAGTCCGCGCGGCCGCTGGCAGAAATCCTTGAGGACCGGTGGAACGCCGAGTGTGTCCAAGTTCGGGACGACAAGGGGAATGGTCCGGATCGCCGCCGAAACCGTTCCGAGCTGGAAATAAACGTTGCAGCGAAATCTGCCCAGATCCTTGATGACGAAAGAGAGGTTGATCTGGCGCTTCTTATTCAGGTCCTCGATCTGGCTTTGCGTGAGCACTCCAAAAATGATGGATTCAATCTGATCCGCCGCGAGATCGGGAAGCTTGAGCGGGATCACGTTTCCGTTGATCCTGTAAAGCGGTGGACGCCCCGCTTTCAGGTGAAGATCCGACGCATTGTATTTCAGGAGTGCCCGAACCAGGTACTTCATGTCGATTTTCGCGATCGGAGCGGCCCCCGGACGAAAAGGCGGAACCGTGGACGGGGCGGAGAGTGTTTCGGGATTTGTCTTCTGTTTATCAGTGATGGACCTCACGCTGCTTCTCCCTGCGACTGCGACGTGGGTACGCCCGGGGCCTGTTTTGACCAGGCGATCATCATCCGGGCCTCGAAGGCTTTGGCCAGCATGTCTGAAAAATAATTCAGGAGCTCCGTGTCCGAGGAACTGAAGCTATCTTCGCCGACTCGGTTGAGAAGTTCGAGAACTCCATAAACCTGTCCGCGGATCAGAATCGGTACCGCCAGCAAATTGCGCGTTTCGAACCCGACGGCGTCCTGAATCGTCTTGAGGTGAACTTCGCTGGCCTTCAAATCGTTGACGGCGAGCGGTTGGCGAGATTCGGCGACATGCCCCGCTATTCCCTGTCCGAGCGGAATGATGAATTTCGGGAGGCTGTCTGAACTCTGTCCCACGCATGAGCGAAAGAACAACGTGTTTGCCTGGTAATCGATTTCAAATATGGATCCCGCTTCGCATTTGATCACGCGCATGATCGAGACCAGGGATTCGCGCACAAAGTCGTTGAAACTGCAGTCTCGCGTGATCAGGCGTATCAGCGATTCAAGAACGGACAGCTTTGCCATTGTCGCCGCGAGTGAGTCTTCGGATAGGAGGGTTCCCATGCCGCAGATCGGCGAATCCGGTGCCGGCGGCAGTTCGAGAACGGTGTCGATGGCAGGTTCGTTCAGTTCATCATTATCTGACACGTCAAAAGACTCCCATGTTCCTGATCGGAAATTCGTGGCAAAATCTAAAGCCCTCCGGCACTACCCGAGCGAGTCGCCCACGAGTCTCCAGGGGCCGTCCAAATTTTGACACTTGCGCCGGTTTTGCAGAGTGCGTAGAACCATCCGATGGATCTCGACGGGAAAAATGCTCTGATTCTCGGCGTCGCAAACGAACGCAGCCTTGCATGGGCCATTGCGCGTCACCTGCATCGAAGGGGGGCAAAACTGGCCTTCAATTATCTCGGTGCGACCCTGGAGAAAAGGGTGCGCCCGCTCGCCGAAAGTCTCGGCGCTGATCTGATCGAGCCCTGTAATGTCGCGAGCGACGTCGAGCTGGATTCCTTATTCTCCAAGATTCAGGAAAAATGGGGTTGTCTCGACATTCTCATTCATTCTGTCGCCTATGCGAATCCACGGGATCTGGAAGGCCGTTTCGTGGAAACGTCGCGCGAGGGGTTCCGGACGGCGCTCGATATCAGCGCTTACAGCCTGGTCGCGGCCGCGCGGCGAGCCGAGCCACTCATGAATGGGCGAAGTGGCTCGATCGTGACGTTATCCTATTACGGAGCCGAAAAGGTGATTCCCAATTACAACGTCATGGGTGTCGCGAAGGCCGCTCTCGAGGCGAGTGTCCGGTATCTGGCTTACGAGCTTGGACCCAAGAAAATCCGGGTCAATGCGATATCGGCGGGCCCGGTTAAGACGCTCGCTGCTTCGGGGGTTCGTGACTTTCGAAAGATGCTCGCGGCAGCCGGCGAGAAAACGCCGCTTCACGAGAACATCCCGGCCGATGCGGTTGGCGCGCTCTCCGCGTTCCTTTGTGGGAGTGGCGCCGCCCATATCACGGGGAGCACGATGTACGTTGACAGTGGCGCGCACATCATCGGCTAGATGTTATGAAGGATGCTATGAAGATGCGAACTGAATTGCACCGACACCTGGACATTTCCTTGAGAATGGAAACGCTCCTTGAGTTGGCACAGGAGCGGGGCCTGGAAGCCGAAAGTACATCGCTTCAGGAATTCCGGAAAAAAATTGTGATCTCGCGTCCGATGACGGACCTGAGTTCCGTTTTGGCTCGTTTCCAGATTTTTCAGCAGGTCCTCGATCGGCCCGAAGTCCTTGAACGGGTCGCGTTTGAAGCCATGCATGATTGCGCGGCTGAGGGTACGACGCAAGTCGAGCTTCGGTTTTCGCCGGGCTTCGTTTGCGAGCTCAGTCATCTCGCGTGGGAAGACGCTTTGGACGGTTTCGAGAGCGGGATGAGGCGCGCGCTTCGTTCTCTCCCGGAAATCCGGGCCGGGTTGATCTGCATCGCTTCGCGCGAGTATGGAATTGAAGGCGTCGAACGGACAATCGAATTTTTTTTGAAACATCGCGATCGTTTCATCGGGTTTGATCTGGCCGGAAACGAAGTGGAGTTTCCGTCTCGAAAGTTTGAGGGGGCTTTTCGGCAGCTGACGGCGGCCGACGCGAAGATCACGATCCATGCAGGTGAAGCCGCCGGACCGGAAAACATCTGGGAGGCGATCGAACTTCTCGGGGCGCGTAGAATTGGGCATGGCGTCTCCGCGATTCGGGATCCGAAGCTGGTGGAATTGCTGGTCGATCGGCAGATTTGTGTCGAGTGTTGCCCGACGAGCAATTGGATTACGGGTGCCGTGCGGAGTTTGGAAAACCACCCGCTCCCGCTGCTTTTGAAGGCGGGAGTTCCTGTCACAATCAATACCGATGATCCAACCGTTTTTGGCGTTGATTTGCCCTATGAACTCGATCTTTGCAGGAAGATCATGGGATTTTCTACTTCGGACATAGAAAAATGTAATGTTTTCGCGGCGCGGGCCAGTTTTCTATCCTGAATTGAATAATTTTTTTGTTGATTAGCACGAGGAATGTGGCTATTAAGGGAGCCGTTCACGGGCACCCCACTTCCCCCCCCACACACAGAAGCGGAGCCCGTGCCTATAAAGGACTCGGAGGTACTATCCTCCGGGTCCTTTATGCTTTTATGTACACGCCTTCCGGACGACCCGTCTTAAGAAAACGATTTCCAAAAAATGTGAACCATCGATAGGACGACTCGCGAATAGACTCGTCCGAAGAAAAATCCGGGAATCAAGAACATGGCCACGGCTAAATACGTGGCTCCGAGCCAGGTTCGATTCCAGAGGGCAAGAAGCCAGTGGGTCCGCTTTGAAGAATACCAGGCGCGCAGGAGAATCATCGCGATCAGCCACAGAATTTCAGCCGTGATGACTGCTTTTCGAGCGGGATGCTGGATAAGCGTTTTACTGTCCTGGAGCATTTCTGGCGTGGTGAGTGCTCTCGCGACCGTCTGAAATTTCGGGTTCTGCATCAGTTTCTGAATCTCTTGGACCTGTTGAAGCGTGGCGCCCGAGGCCTGTTGAATGTCGAGAGCGGCCGCTTCAGCCTCGTCGAGTGGCAGTTGAGAGGCAAGCGGAATGGGCAGAGACGGGGCGGAGCCCGGGTCCGCAATCGTCAGGCCTGTCCAGAGCATCCCGGCCAGGGCGAGTCCGAACCAGATTGTAGTCCTTGAGTGCATTTGGACCTCGAGGAACTGATCGCCGGAATGGGACGGATTCTTTAGCTTTTATGCGGCCCGGACCTGGTTTCTGCCATTCCGTTTTGCGACGTAGAGCGCTTCATCCGCGGCCTGCAGGAGCCGGTCGGAATCGAATCCGGCGGCCGCACCATCCGCGACGCCGATGCTGATCGTGCACTGCCACTCGCGGTTTCCGGTTTCGCCCCGGAGTTCTTCAGCCGCAGTTCGAATTTTTTCGGCCGTTTCGAGGGCATCGGGTCCCCGGATCGCGAGCACGAATTCCTCTCCCCCGAGGCGACCGGCAAAATTGTCCGGAGATTCAAATTGCTTCAATAAACCCGCGACCCTCCGGATCACCTCATCGCCAGTGGGGTGGCCGTAGGTATCGTTGATCCGCTTGAAGTGATCAATGTCGATCATTAAGATCCCGCAGGATTCTCCAACACGTTTGCATTCATTCAAGAGGGCCTGCCACTGGATGAAAAACGCGCGCCGACGGAGAATCCCGGTCAGCTCGTCGATGTTGCAGATTTTCTCGAAGCCTTGAAGGACCTCAAGCACCTGGGAATAACTCGCCTCGAGAACGGTGACTTCACCGTGGAGCTGTGAGAGTAGAGTTCGAATTTCGTCGAGGCTTTTTTCCATGTCGTTCCCAGAGTGCTCTTGGTTCATACGGCCCTCCTTTTTGAAGCGGGCTTTTTGCCTGCCTCCGTTGGGAGGTGATAGAGCACGGGCGGTGCCAGCCGTTATCAGCTGGATCCGGCTTTGGCACCTGAAGGAAATCGCGTACATGAAAAAATGGGGCAGGCGCGCTGGTCGCGCCCGCCCCAGGATCAATCCGGACACATGGGTATCGAAGACCCCAATAGGATCCGGTTAAGCGGCTTTCCGGAACACGTCGGCTCTCAGGCCATATCTTCTCAGGAGCCTGAGGAAGTTGCTTCGATCGAGCTTGGCTTCCCGGGCCGCGGCTGAAACGTTTCCGCCGTGTTTATTCAAGGTGGCCGTGAGGAACTCGCGTTCGAACGATTCAGACCAGCGTTTCTTCAGGGCGGTGTAGCTTTCAACGCCGATCTCGAGCAGGGGATTCGGCTTGACGAGTTCGAGCCTCGGACCATTGGCAGGGCCGATCGGCAACGAAGCGGACGGCAGAGAAAGCGCGCGCGCGGTCACGAGGCCCTCGCCGGTCCAAACGAGCGCGACTCGTTCGATCACGTTCAGGAGTTCGCGGACATTGCCCGGCCAGCCGTAGCTGCAGAGACTGCTTTCTCCGTCAGGCGAGAAGCCCTTGAACGCCTTGCCCCGTGCACGGAACGCGCGTTCGCAGAACTGCGCGGCCATGGGCACGATGTCCTCGGATCGTTCCCGGAGTGGCGGGACTTGGATGACCACCCGCGAGAGCCGATGAAACAGATCTTCGCGGAAGAACCCTTCACGGCTTCTTAATTCGAGATCCCAATTCGTGGCGGCGACCACGCGAACATCGGCGTGCAGGTCGAAGTTGCTTCCGACGCGACGGAAGACGCGTTCCTGCACCACTCGAAGAAGCTTGGCCTGGACCTTGATGTCCATTTCGCCGATTTCATCGAGAAACAGCGTGCCTCCTTTGGCAATCTCGAAAAGTCCCCGCTTCAGAGTCGTCGCGCCGGTGAAAGCTCCCCGTTCATGACCGAAGAGCTCCGATTCAAGGAGCTGCTCGTTGAAGTTGGCACAATTCACGGCGACCCAGGGGCCCTTGCCGCGGCGGGATGCCGCGTGGATCATCCTGGCGATGCCTTCTTTTCCGGTCCCGCTTTCGCCGGTGATCAAAACGGTGGGTTCTTCGGCGGTGCCGCGCATGCCTTCTCGCCTGAGCACCGTGAGCCAGTCATTGACTTTGTTCATGGCCGTCGCTTTTGAGACGTACCAGAACTGATCTTCGGCGGCGCCTTCGATTCTTTCCACCCGCGCTTCGAGACGGGAAATGAGATCGTGATTGTCCTTTCTGAGCTGTCCTTCGCGGATGCCCCGGGCGACCGTATGGCTGAGCTCGTCCATGTCGAAAGGTTTTTCGAGGTAGTCGCATGCGCCAAGACGGAGCGCTTTGATCGCCGCGTCCTTCTCGCCGTGCCCCGTGATAACGACGATGCAGATGTCCGGCTTCGCCTGTTTGGCCCAGCTCATCAGCGTGAATCCGTCTTTTCCAGGCATTTTGAGATCTGTTACGAGAACGTCGACCTCCGCGCCCGCTCCGAAGGCGGCCTGTGCCTCCTCGGTGTTGCAGGCCGTGATCACTTCATGACCTTCCCGTTCCAAGCGGCTCTTGAGAAGTTTTCGGATGGTTTCTTCATCATCGACTACCAGAATACGTGCTTTCATATCTCTCCTCGTTCTCCTTGTTATGCGAGTTCCCTGAAATCCACGGGAATCCGGACCACGAAAGCAGTCCCTTTTCCCAATTCACTTTCGACAACCATTGATCCGTGTAATTTGGACAGAATTCCGTAACTGAGGCTCAGCCCCAGCCCCATTCCCTTGCCGACCTCCTTCGTCGTGAAGAACGGGTTGAAGATTTTTGATTTGGTTTTTTCCGCCATTCCGATCCCGTCATCCCGGAAATGAACCTCGAGAAAGTTTCCTGATTTCTTCGTTTTGATCGAAATCGTTCCATGACCGCGGCCGGTTGTTTCGATGGCGTCGCGGGCGTTGGTCGCGAGATTGATGAAAACCTGTTCGAGTTGAAGCGGATTCGCGTAAAGCCTCGGAAGCGCCGGCGCGAAATCGCGCTGGACGGCTATGCCGCGCGACTTGAACTGCCGCGAAAGCATCTTGAGTGCTTCCTCAATCGCGTCGTGAATATCCGTGAACTCGTGTTTTTCGACGGACTTGCGCGTGAAGGTGCGCAGGTAATCAATGATGTTCGCCATTTTATCTGAATTCGAGATGATCTCCGCAAGCGAGGATTCTATCGCGGGCCGGGCCGGGGGCTCGGCGACAGAGGGGAGCGCGAGCGCCTGAAGCTCCTGGGCGTATCCCCGGATGCCTTGCAGTGGTTGATTGAGCTCATGGGCGATGCCGGCGGCAAGTTCGCCAAGGGCGGCCATTTTGCCCGCTTGAACGAGCGTTTCCTGCATCGCTTGAAGCTCGGCGTTCTTGCGCTCGAGCTGGAAGTAGGCGTTGCGGAGTTCGGCGTGTTTCGTGATGAGTTCACGTTCCATCCGCTTTTTCTCGGTCACGTCCCGGAAGAGGGCCAAAACAAGTGTTTCGGAATCGGGTCCGCTCGAGACAATTCGCACGCTCAGGTCGACGAATCGGACATAACCGTCCTTGCGCGCGACGGCGACGTCCTCATAGGTCCCGGGCGCCTCGAGCAATCCGGAGGAAAGGGGGCGCGCACGATGGCTCGTATGTCCCTGCGCTTCGCTCGGGGTGAGTACCCCGATTTTTTGCCCGAGCAGTTCGTGTTTGAGATACCCGCTCATTTCCTCGAAGGCCTGGTTGACGGCATCGATGCTTCCGTTTTGCGACAGTGTCATGACGGGGTCTGATGCCTGGTCAAAAAGTATCTGGTATTTGCTGCCCGCATCGCGCAACTCCATGTCCGGTGCCCTGGGACTTTCGTCGATCGCGAACAGGTGTGAGCGGTTGGCCCGTGGTTTAGCGGTAGGCATTGAGGAATGCACCCGCCCTTTCCATGTCCGTTTTCAGTTGCTCTTCGATTTGAGGGATTTCGTCGGAACTGAGCTTCAGCGGCTTCAGCATGTCGGGTGTAATCTCCCCTTTGGAGCAGTCTCCCGATTTCCCCACCTGTTGCTTCACGCAAAGCGTATTTGCGAGGCGAACGATCTGAATCGTGGGTTTCGCCGACGTAAGGACGCTCTCCATGGGGGCGACGTCGAAGTGGTGGTAACGAATGGCCAGCCGGATAACTTGAGGTAATCCCCATTTTGAGGCAATGACCTCGCCCAGGTAAGAATGTCCGGGCAAATCAAGCTTGCGCTCGACGTCGAGAAATGATGTTCCCTCTTTCGTCGTTTCTTTCACGATCGAGAGGAGTCGCGAAGGGTCGATTTCGTTGAGAACGAGCTTTCCGATGTCATGGAGAAGACCGCAGGTAAATGCCTCTTCCGGTCGCGGGAATTTCAGCCGCTTCGCGAGCAGCTCGCTGCAGACGGCTGTTCCGAGCGCGTGCCGCCAGAAGTTGAGCATTGAAAATTCCTCGGTATCGGTGCTCGAGAAAATGGAAAAAATCGAAAGGCTCAGGACAAGTTGTGCGAGCGTGTTAAAGCCCAGAAACGCGAGCGCGCGCTGAACGTCGGCAACTCCCCCGGGAATCGCGTAGTAACTCGAATTGACGAGCCGTAAAACTTTGGCCGTGAGGACCTGATCTTTCTTGAGAACTTCGGCGATATCGGAACTCGAGGAATTCGGGTCATTAATAAGTTCGTTCACCCGCATGGCCACGATCGGCAGTGTTCTGATGTCCTGTAATTTGGCCAGGAGATCCGAATAGTCGGCATTCGAATGCTTTATCTCTCTGGCCGCAGTGACGCGTGTCATGAATGAACTCCTCAAGGTCTTTTCGGACACAGCGCCGAAAATATTGAGGAAGGGTCAAGAGTTCTGAATTATTGACTAATTCAGGTCAGAATCTTCGGTTCCCGTCCACTTGACGGCGGTGCCTTGGGTGAGGATTTGGCCTTCTTCGCCGTCGTCGGCACATTCGGGAGTTGAATAGCTCTCCTGACGACCGTCTCCCAGGAAGACGACCGATTTGACGTTGATCACGGCATCGGCGCCGCTCTTCTTGGCCATTTTGACGAGGTCACGCACGGCTTTGTTGTAGTAGTTCCGGCAGAGAAAATTTTCGTCGCGATTGAAGTCCAAGGACGGGAAATTCACCTTCGACCGGACTGTCCCGACCTTCGTGTAAGGACGTTTGACGTTTTCCACGTAGGCGTCTTCGGGGAATTCGTGCTTCTGAAACTTTGGTTCAGGCAAGGTGGTACAGCTGACCGTTGCCGAAAAAAAGAGCGTACTTAGAAGAACCCGGGTCCTCACGGCTCGTTGTATTCGAATCTGTTCTTCTTGTAATTGCGCAGTGTCCAGGACTTGCCCTCGTGTTTGACGACGTATTCCGGAAGAATCGGGATCTTCCCGCCCCCGCCGGGCGCATCGATCACATAATGCGGGATGGCCATGCCGCTCGTCCAGCCGCGAAGATTCTCGATGATGTTGATTCCGGCTTCAACCGGTGTCCTGAAGTGACTGATGCCTTGGGACATGTCGCATTGAAAGATATAGTAGGGCCGAACGCGCATCATCAGGAGCTTATGGTTCAGTTCTTTCACGACCTTCGGGTCGTCATTGATGCCCTTCAGGAGCACCATTTGATTATTGATCACGCAGCCGGCGTCGGCGATCTTGGCGCAGGCATCGAAGGCTTCACGAGTGCATTCTTTCGGATGGTTGAAATGCGTATGGACGAAAACCGGGTGGTACTTGCGAAGCATGTTCGCGAAGCTGTCGGTAATCCGTTGTGGAAGCGTGACGAGATTTCTCGTCCCGAGCCGGAAGACCTCGACATGGTCGATCGCCCGGAGGCGGGCCATGATGTACTCGAGCCGGTCGTCAGAGTTTGAAAGCGGGTCGCCTCCCGAGATCACGACGTCGCGCACTTCTTTGTGCTTTTCGATGTAGGCCAGGCCGTCTTCAAGCTGTTTGTTGGCCGCGGAGGAGGACGGATCGGCGACTTTTCTCTTTCGAGTGCAATGACGGCAGTAAACCGGGCAATTGTGGGTCGTGTAGAAGAGCACGCGGTCCGGGTAACGATGCGTGATGCCAGGCACGGGCATGTCACGCTCTTCAGCGAGCGGATCTTCCATGTCCGCCTCCAGGATGGTGAGTTCATCTTTTTTGGGTACCGATTGAAGGCGTATCGGGCAATTGGGGTCGTCCTTGTCCATCAAGGAGGCGTAATAAGGAGTGATCCCCATGTTGAACTGTTCGTGAGTTTTCGCGAAGGCTTCACGCTCGTCCGCTGTGACGTGAATGATGTTTTCGAGCTGATCCATCGACTTGACCCGCTTCTGTTGCTGCCAAATCCAGCTGTTCCAGTCCTTTTCGGCAACATCTTTCCAAATTTCGGGTCGCGGGGCGGGTTCGAAACGTTCTCGGATTTTATTGACGGTCACAATATTGAAAGCCATAGCGCCTCTCCTGGAGAATCTTATTCGGTCGGTGAGAGAAGGTTGCCAGATTCCCACCTAATTGTAAATTCATAACGCGCCGCAAACTTCGGGCGGGCGGCTCTCTTTTGTCCGGTCAATCGCATTGAACTGGGTCAGTCAATCGGTGTAGCCTTTGAACTATGCTATCCCAACTTTTTCTTGGAATTTCTCTCATCGGTGCCGAGTGGGTCCTGTACTTCCTCGTGCTGCTTTCGATTTTTTCAGTGGCCGTGATTTTCGAACGGGCCTTGTTCTATCGTTCGGCCGCACGCGGATTGGCGGAATTTCGGGGGCAAATCCGGGTATTCGCGGCTGAACAGAAATGGGCTGACGCTATTCAGGTAGCCAAGAGCCGCGTGGCGGAGACGCAGAAGGACGGGCGCGCGAGGGATCTCGAATCAGAAATGGCTTTGGTCCTTCTCACGCATCCCAAGGCTTCGGTCGATATTCTCGGAGAGGTGGCGCACGACGCCGTTTCCCGTGCCCGACTGGGCTGGGAAAGCAGGCTCGCCGTTCTTGCCACGATCGGGAGCAATGCCCCGTTTATCGGGCTTTTTGGCACGGTACTCGGGATCATGAAGGCTTTTCATGATCTCTCGCAGCAGGTCGGGGCCGGCGCGCAGACGGTGACCGCGGGGATTTCAGAAGCGCTCGTCGCGACGGCCGTGGGGTTGTTTGTCGCGATACCGGCGGTCGTCGCGTTTAACCTCTTTCAACGCAGGGTGAAGGTGGCGCTCGGTGAGGCTGAAGCGTTGAAAAGTTTTCTCGTCGGCAAGTTGAGCCAGTAAGGGAAACGCATGGCAGGCGGATTCGGTTCTTCAGATGATGACGTGATTTCCGGAATTAACGTCACGCCCTTGGTGGACGTGGTTCTCGTCCTACTCATTATATTCCTGATCACCGCTCCCGTGATTTACCAATCCGCTATCAAGGTCCAGCTCCCGAAAGCGAAGACGGGTGAGGAAGCCCAGAAGTCGGCGGTGATGCTGACCCTGACCAAAGACGGGGAGTTGCTCTGGGATAAGGAGCGAATCGACTGGAAAGTGCTTGCGGACAGGCTCGGTGCGATGAGCGCGACGATTGCACAGGAAACGGCGATGATCAGCGCGGACGAGACGACGCCGCACGGGACGGTGATCAGGTTGATGGATGCCCTCCGACAGGCGGGATTAAGCCGGTTCGCCTTGAGCGTGGATTCATCTTTGAAGAAATAGCCAAATCACCGTCGTCCTGAAATCATCGATTCCAGAAAAGTCGAAACGCATCTGCCCCCGGGCGCTCTCGATTTCGCGAGCGCGAGAGCATTGATCCGCTCGGTTTCGATCGTGTGCTGTATTTCAGCCGCGAGTTCGGACACCCATCGATATCTCGGCTCTGTAGGAAACCAATGAATCCCTTTGGAATCTTCCGCGTATTCGGCGAATTCCTCAAAAAAATTGGCCCTTCCTCCGAACGTTTTTTTGCTCAGGAATGCGTTTCCGGCGTTATGGATGGATTTCTCGTCTCCAAGCGCGACGGTTCGCGATCGGTCCGTCCAATCCAACAGAACCCATTCTTTTCGTTCCTGGACATACACAAGCTGGTCTGAGTGAAAGTCGCCGATGGTTTCGAGGGGGGCGGTTTTGCGAGCGAACTCGACAAGAGCTTTTTTCATCTCTTTCCGGAGCGGCGGGGGTATTTCGTAATTTTCGAGAAATGCGGTGAACGTGAAGCGGGTCGGGATTCGTTCGGCGATGACATATTGGCCGGGATACGCGTCGATGATTTCCACCGAGGGGATCTTCCAGCGCTTCAGTGTCCGGTTTCCCATCAGAAAAGCGTTAACGAAGTCAGAGTAGGACGCCCCTTGCGTGCGGAATTCGCCCGAGGACTTCGGAATCCGAAGAACCTGCCCGGGATCCCCGGCGATTTCGAAAACGAGCGTCATATTCCCCGAGCCGAGAAGCTTCCCGATGGTGACTTTCTTTCCGTTGCTGAAGATGAGTTCATCGCCGGGTTCGAGAGAATTGACCTTGACGATATAATCCCCAACTTGGCGATGTAACCCGTCCATTTGGAAAAGCTGGACTTGACCGGCCCACGCGACATTGCCATTGCCGGAAACGGAGCCGTCGCCGCCAAATGAGAGCAGGGCAGTCAGGCAGACCAAAATGGGGAAGATTCGCGAGCGCAATCTCACTCAATCTTTTCGGTTGAAAGTTGAAAAAAGTTTAGCGGCGTCCCGGCGAATCGGAAGGTTCCGCTCGGCTGAGGGGATCGCGTCTGGGGCGGCCGTGCCGAATCCGAACGGCCAGCCTGATGTGGCCTTTTTTAAGAAGCCACTTTGCAAGGGAATCGCGGAAAAAACTTTTCCAGAGAATGCGAGCGGCGCGGAATAGAAGGAAGAATACGGCCGCCGAAACCACTAATGCCGTGAGGAGTTCCTGGATGGTGAATCGGGAGAACATCGCCTATCCTCCTCCGAGAGCGCGAACAAAGTGAAACGTCAGGAACGATCCCACGTACGCGAGCACGGTCATATAGACGAGCATCAGGACGGGCCAGCGCCAGGAGTTCGTTTCACGACGGGTAACCGCCAGAGTTGAAAAACACTGACACGAGAGAACGTACCAGACGAGGAGACTCAGGCCGGTTGCGACACTCCAATCCCTGGCGAGGTGTGTGCTCAACGCCCCGCCGGTTCCGAGGGTCGAGGCCTCAATCGAATAAACCGTTGCCAGTGCTCCGATCATCATTTCCCGGGCAGCGAACCCCGGGATCAACGCCACGACGATTTGCCAGTTAAAGCCGAGCGGACGGAAAATCGGCTCAAGCGCGCGGCCGATTTGTCCGGCATAACTCGAGGCGAGCGGCGGCAGCGCGACCGCCTGTGAGGCCGTGGTCGGATCAGGCTTTGGATAAGAAGCAAGAAACCAGAGAACGATTGCCAACGCCAGAATCACTGTCCCGGCGCGGCGGAGGAAGGTGCCGAGGCGTTCCATGAGGCCAAGGGCGAGGTTGCGGAAGGTGGGCCATTTGTAGCTTGGCAATTCCATGAGAAGTGGCGGGGGTGGGCCCTTGAGCAACGTTTTGCGAAAGAGAAAGGCCATCGCGAGGCTTGCGAGGACTCCGGCGAAATAGAGGCCGAGCATGACAAGGCCCTGCAGGCCCAATTCGAATCCAGCCAAGCTGATAAGACCGCGGTTCGGGATAAAGGCTGCTATGAGAAGCGCGTAGACGGGGAGCCGCGCTGAACAGGTGATCAAAGGCGCGACCAGAATGGTCGCAAGGCGATCACGTTTGTTTTCGAGGGTTCGTGTCGCCATGATCCCGGGAACCGCGCACGCGAAGGACGAAAGAAGCGGAATAAAAGCCCGCCCGTGCAGACCCACCAGGCCCATCAGCCGGTCCATCAGAAATGCCGCACGCGCCATGTAGCCGGAATCTTCGAGGACGAGGATAAACAGGAACAGAAGCAAAATCTGTGGAACGAAAACCAGAACCGATCCGACTCCCGCGATCACGCCGTGAACGAGAAGGCTTCGCAAAGGTCCTTCGCTTAAGGTCCTTTCGACCAGGATTCCGAGCGAATTCGTTCCGGCTCTGATCCATTCCATGGGCGCGTTCGCCCAATTGAAAATCGCTTGGAATAATAAGGCCAAGATGAAGAAGAGGAGAATGCTCCCGAAAAAGGGATGAAGAACGAATCGATCGATGCGTTCGGTCCAAAGGGCCGGACGGGGCGCATGCCGGAAAGCCGCCTTGAGTACGCGGTCGATTTCCGCGAAACGGGCCTGAGTGTCGGGCGCGGGTCCGACGGTTTCACGGGGCGGCGCCTCGTTTCGGAGCAGCTCTTCGGCGGCCTGGAGCAACTCGTTGACGCCTTTCGCCCGGGTCGCAACCGTGGCAACGACGGGAATTCCCAATTCCTCCGACAGGATTTTCAGGTCGAGCTCCGCTCCGCGTCCTCGGGCGATGTCAATCATGTTGAGCGCGAGTACCAAAGGTCGGCCCGTACTCTTCAGTTCCAAGGCGAATCCCAGGGACCGGCTGAGGTTGCTTGCATCGGCGACCGCAATGATCAGGTCGGGGGCGGCTTCGCTTTTATGCAAGCCCAGGATCACATCGCGCGTGATTTCTTCGTCCGGGGTTCGCGGGACAAGGCTGTATGTTCCCGGCAGATCAATCAGGCGAATTCGGTTTCCAGAGGGCGCGCGGGCTGAGCCCTCCCGCTTTTCGACGGTAACCCCCGGGTAATTGCCGACCTTTTCGCGGGAACCGGTCATGGCATTGAAGAGCGCGCTTTTGCCGCAATTCGGATTACCGGCAAGCGCGATCCGTATAGTAGGGGCACGTTGCTCTGCCACGCTACTCCTCCGGTGTTTCGGCCGGACTTCGTTTTTCCGTTACCGGAATGACGAGTATCTGATTCGCCTCGGCTCGGCGAAGCGCAACGACTGAACCGCGTACGCGAACCGCGATCGGATCTCCCGTGATCGGGGCTTCATGAACAATTTCGATCCTTGATCCTTCGATAATGCCGAGTTCCATGAGTCGCGCGCTGATGGCCGAGGGGCCGATTGCGAGCACATCAGCCAGCGTTCCTTTTGGGAGTGTCCCGAGCCCCGCTTCTCGGTTCGCGACAAGGAGTTTATTCGGCATCCAGAACATGCTTCATTCCTTCCCGAAGGAGCCGCTCAATGTGTTTGTCGTCGAGCGAATAATATGAGGTACGTCCGTCGCGTCGGACTTTTACCAATTGAAGTTGCCGAAGAGTGCGTAAATGATGGCTCACTGCGGGTTGGCTCATCGATAGTTCATCGGCAATTTCGCCGACGCAAAGCTCACGATGGGATAGGCTCCAGATGAGCTTGACGCGCGACGGATCTCCCAAAGCCTGAAACGTTTGTGCAAGAAGGAAGAACTCGTCGAGCGACGGGGTTCGTTGGGGATCAAGGTTTGTTGCTACCGTGGACATATAAACACCTACTTATATATTCATACATTTGTTGAAGCAGAAAATCAACCGGAAGGGGTGAGGCTTTATAACTTATGGGAATTACAATGAGTATTTCTGCGCGTTTGTTTTTTTATAAAACAATTTGGAATCGCCCGCTCGCTCATTCAAAATAGATAAACGGTGCTTTGATATGGCCGGACTCAGACCAGGATGGTCGTTAGGAAAACTGAATGAAACAAGGATTGTTTCGAGCCGGCATGCATGTCCTCCTTTTCTCCCTTTTTATCGTGAATGTTCCCGTAAATGCCTCCGAGCTTCGGCTTATTGAAACCGGGCCGGGACAAAGGGCGTGGATGACGGAGCAGGAGATCGATGCCTTGGCGACGGCACGACATTCGGGGCGCTCTGCCGGGTTCATGGATGTGACGGATTTCGCGGATGTGAGTGACGATATTCCCTATTTTCAGCTCAAAAATGTTTTCGAGAACAAAGCGCCGAGCCAGCAAAGGATTGTCGACGAACTTTTACCCGAGCTTTCGGGGCAAAATTTCTGGGAGTCGATTGAGGTCCTTTCGGCCTTTCACAACCGCTATTACAAATCTGAGTCGGGCCTGGCTGCGGCGAACTGGATCGCCGATCAGTTTACGCGCCTCGCTGAAGGACGCACTGATGTCACCGTCGAACTCGTCCAGCACGGGTTCCCGCAGCCGTCTGTCGTGGCCACGATTCAAGGGCGTGGCCCGAAAGCGAATGAGCGCATTGTTCTGGGCGGCCATTCGGATTCCACAAGCAGCGGCGGTGGGCTTCCGGCAACTCGGCGCGCGCCGGGTGCTGACGACAACGCTTCTGGAATCGCAACACTCCTCGAGGTTTTTCGCGTTCTCGCGCAATCCGGGTTCCAGCCCGACCGTACGATCGAATTCATCGCGTATGCGGCTGAAGAAGTCGGATTGTTGGGCAGTCAGGCAATCGTAAGGGCCCATAAGACCCAAAACATCCCGGTGATCGCGGTAATGCAGCTCGATATGACGTCCTATCCGGGATCGAACCCCCGGCTTACTTTGATCAGTGACTACGTCAATCCGGACCTGAACCGATTCACCGAAGCGTTGATCGATACGTACCTCAAAGTTCCTCGACAGCAGGCACCATGCGGTTACGGTTGCAGCGACCACGCGAGCTGGACTCGCTCGGGATACCCGGCGGTGTTTCCGTTTGAGGCGCCCCTCGGCCAGGATAACGCATACATTCACAGCGCCTATGACACCATTGACAAGCTTGACATGGCTTTTGGCATGCATTTCGTGAAGCTTGGTCTCGCTTTCGCGATTGAAACATCTCTGGGCGAAAAGTAACGCGGATCAGGGCCGGTAAAATCTGTTTCTGTAATAGATCTCGCCGGCGATCATCAGCGCAAGTGTCGAACCCCCGATGATGGATCGAAGGACGATGAGTTCTCCGAGATTCACCTGGAAGGCGAGATAAAGAAAAAGCAGCGCTTTCAGATAAAAATACACCGTCCATACGAGCGTTACGCGGCGAAGGTAGCTCTGACGAATGGTCGCGAGGTGAGGTCGAATCGTATTCGGAAGGGCGCTGGCGAACCACTCCGCGATCGGGATCTTCGCGAGCACGGTGATCAGGAATACCGTTCCGAGCACGAAGTTCTGAACGAAAGGTTCAAGGCGAAAGTAACGCGGATTTTGGATGAGTAAATCCGTGCCACCGAACAGGATTGTGAATCCTGATGCGACAATGAAAAATGGTGAAACGCTCGATTTGTAGTAACGGTGAATCATGACCTGAAGCAAAGTCACGATGACGGCGAGCGCAATGGCGGGCTTGGGTCCCGCTTCATGAAACGTGACGTAAAAGGCGATCGGCGTGGCGAAATTCTTCAGAATGAAGTTGCGCCAAGTCGTCGTCTCTTCTGGTGTTTCCACGCCAAGTCACTTTCTGAAAATGGCTGATTCTGGGTCTGGTCCTGATGGTTACCGGGTGCTTACCAGATGCTTACCAGATGCTTAAATGTGCAAATACGGTGCGAAGCTGGATTCCTGGCGAAAGAAGCTATAAAGTCAGGCGTTCCTGAAAGAGGGGGCGCATGAAACGATTGCTCTGGTTATTCCTGTTTTTTCAAATCACCGCGACAGCCCGGGCGGTTACGCCCGATGTTATGCTCTCGGACGATTCTGATCTCGCCCCTCCGGGGTTTATGGTCCGGAGCGGAGTTCCGCTCGATCTCGTACCTGATCAGCGGCGCATCGGACCCGCCGAAGAGGGTTTTATCCTGCTTCGCGTGTTTCTCAAGGACGGCGATCAAGACGCTTCCATTGGAATCGAGGGGCTTCCGTTCAGCATCGCCGGCGCCGAAAGCATTCAGACTGACTCGAACGGTAATACGACTTCGAAATGCGCTCCAGGTGCTCTCGTGCGCGGGACGAGTACTTTGAAAAATGACCGCTTCTCGATCAGGAATGGGAGGGACGCCTATCGGCTTTCATTTGAGGCATCCTGTGGAAGCGCCGTGGAGCTTGAGTTTCGTCCCGAGGGCAATGGCGGGCAGGCACTCGGGATCTGGCAAATCGCCAGAAGATCACAGCAGAAGCTCGAAGCCACGGTGGGTCTGGGGTTCTGGCGATTTCCGATCCAGTTTATTTGGCCTGATGAGCAGAATTATTACGGAATGGGATCCGTTCACATCGTTCGCGGTGATCATTGGGATATTGTCGGGCACGAACTCGGGCACGCGATTTACCAGCAGGCGGGCATCGGGGGGTTCGGTGGCGGCAGTCATAAGATCGACGAGTGCTACTCGCCTCAACTCGCGTTCTCCGAAGGCTGGGCGTCGTATTTTTCGGCATGGCTGAGTAATGATTTGGCTGATCCGGACGCGAAATTCGAATTCATGGTTCCGAGGCGCGCCCCAATCCGTTTTGAAAATATTCCTGAGGATGTTTGCAAGGGTCCTAATAATGAATGGCGAGTGCTCGGATTTTTTTGGGACCTCATCGATCTGCATGACGACGGTGAGCAGTCGGAAGAAGACTTCGTGAAGGTCTGGCGGGCGCTCCAGGGCAAGCGCATCGGGTCGGTCGACGCGAGCTGGAAATTACTTCGGGAAGCGGGGGTCGCGCCCGAATTGCTGAAACAGGCCTGGGATATGAATTTCAAGACGCCGCCCCCAGGAGCGTTGAGTGACTGAGCTCAGCCCTTCCGAAGCCCTTGAAAGCTGGAGAGAAGAAAAGAGATCGGCGTATCTCTACCGGCAGCTGGCCGAAACCGAAAGGGGCACGAATCGGGAAAAACTTTTCCTGGAGCTTGCGATCGCGGCTGAGCGGCAGGCGGAACATTGGGAAAAAAGTTTTTCAAAGTTTTTTTCGCCTGATCAGTTTCCCGGATATCGTCCTTCTCTTCGTATCCGATTTATTCTTTTGCTGGCGCGAAAGTTCGGACCATGGCGCATTAAACCCATTCTCGCCGGGCTGAAGGTCCGCGGCCTTTCAGTTTACAGTGATCGTCCGGCACTTCCCGCACACCAGACGCCTGCCATGGGGCAGGTCGAACCGCCTCATCGGTTCAAAGGTTCAAGCGGCAGTGTTCGAGCCGCCGTCTTTGGCATCAATGACGGGTTGGTTTCGAACGCGAGTTTGATCCTCGGCGTTGCCGCGGCTTCACGTGATCCAAAATTCGTTCTTATCTCCGGAACGGCCGGACTTCTCGCGGGGGCGCTCTCGATGGCGGCCGGCGAATATGTTTCGGTTCGCTCCCAGCGGGAGCTCCTGGAGTATCAACTTGGCCTCGAAAAGGCGGAACTCGAACAGTACCCCGAAGAGGAAGCTCAGGAGCTTGCCTTGATTTACGAGGCCCGCGGCTTTTCCCGCGAGCAGGCGGAAGCCATGGCGCGGCAGCTGATTTCAAATCCGGCGCGGGCCCTGGACACTCTGGCCCGTGAAGAACTCGGTCTCGACCCGAATGATCTCGGCTCACCCTGGGGTGCCGCGGTTTCGTCTTTTGTCGCATTCGCGATCGGTGGTTTAATACCGCTGATCCCGTTCGTGATTTCCAGGGATATGGATCAGCTGTCGGCTCTGCTGAGAATTTCGATGATCTCGACTGCTGTCGGACTCTTCAGCACGGGAGCCTTTGTCAGCTTGTTTTCCGGCAAGGGGCTCCTCTGGAGCGGGTTCAGGATGCTTCTGATCGGATCAACTGCCGGAACCATCGCTTATCTTATCGGAAGCTGGATGGGCGCCGCCCCGGTCTGAGGCCCGGTCTGAGGCGTTGTGCTCTAATTCTTGCAGAGGGCCTGCTTCTCCCGTATCTTGTGCCGGAATCAGTGCCGAAAACGGTGCTGAACGGAGGAGCCTCATGAATCAACTTTTTCCCGCCCGTTTTCTAACGGCCGTTCTCGAAAATTTCCCGAAAGACTTCATGAGTCGTGCACCGGAAGACCTTGAGGAATACGGAAAGGATTGGACCCGTGTTTATCCCCCGGCGCCCTCAGCGGTGGTTTTCCCGAGGACCACGGATGAGGTCGCGCGTTTCGTCCGGCTTTGCACCGAGCACAAAGTCGCGGTCGTGCCTTCGGGTGGTAGAACCGGTCTGGCGGGCGGGGCAGTTGCCGCTCGTGGCGAAATCGTCCTGAGTTTGAGCAAAATGAACCGGATGGACCCTGTTGACCCGGTTGCTCAAACCGTGCGCGTTCAAGCCGGAGCGGTTACCGAAGCGGTGCATCAGCATTGTGCGCCCCAAGGATTGATCTGGCCGGTGGATTTCGCGGCGAAGGGCTCAAGTCATATAGGCGGGAATATTTCGACGAACGCCGGCGGCGTGAGGGTGATCCAGTATGGTTCGACCCGCCAATGGGTCCTTGGTCTTCAGGTCGTCACGATGAGTGGAGACGTGCTCGAGCTCAACGGTGCACTTGAAAAAAACAACACCGGGATCGATCTTAAACACCTCTTTATTGGAAGCGAGGGGATTCTCGGGATCATCACGGAAGCGACATTGAAGCTGACGCGGATTCCGGGAGCGCTCGACCTATTTTTCTTCGCCGTCGAAGACATGGCAGCCGTGCTTCGCCTTTTTCATCATGTCAGAAAGGCGCCCTTCGGCATCATGGCTTTCGAAACAATGACTCATAACTGCCTTGAAGTCGTCACCCAGTCCCTTGGCTTGAAATTTCCGGTGGAGCAGCGTTCGGGCGCATATGTTCTTTTTGAAGCGATCCGGCCTGCTTCAACCGATGCGCAGCAGATCATGGATGCTTGGCTTGAGGAACTCTTCGAAAAGCAGCTGGTGCTTGACGGCACTTTGGCGCAGTCTCCACGCGAGGCGCGTGAACTCTGGATGATGCGCGAAGGTATCGCGGAGTCCCTCTTCAAAAAAGCTTTTCTTCATAAAAACGACGTCTCGGTGCCGATTTCGGAACAGGACGATTTCGTAAACAAAATGTTTCAGATGTTCTCTTCCCGACATTCGGACCTGGAAGTTTACATGTGGGGGCATATTGGCGATGGCAATCTCCATATCAATACGCTGATGCCCTCGGGGATGAGCCGTGATGAGTTCCTGAAGCGCTGCCATGATGCCGATCAGGATCTTTTTACGCTTGTTCAGGAATTCCATGGCAGTGTTTCGGCGGAACATGGAGTCGGGCTTCTCAAAAAGGATGCCCTTCATTTTTCACGAACTCCGCAGGAGATTGCCTTGTTCAAAGCCATCAAGAAGGCATTCGATCCTGACGGCCTGCTCAACCCCGGCAAGATATTTTAGTTCAGTACAAGATCCTCGTCCTGATCGAGGCCGTGAGCGATTCAATGGCCTTCTTTACTTCGGCCGAAACCGCTTTGTCCGTGTCAAAGATCAGGTAGCCGATGTCCGGGTCGGTCGCGAGGGTCTGGGCTTCAATATTGGCACCCAAATCCGAGATGATTCGGTTCACGTCTCGCAGAACGCCGGGGACATTCTGATGAACGTTCAGAATGCGATGGGTTTCGCTGGTCGGCGGAAGATCGACTTCAGGAAAGTTCACCGAACGCGTGGTCGAACCGGTCTTAACAAAGCGGATCAGCGAAGTCGGCACTTCTTCTCCGATGTTGGATTGTGCTTCCTCGGTCGCACCGCCGACGTGCGGCGTGAGGATCACGTTAGAGAGCCCTTGCAGCTCGATCTGAAAGTCCTCGGTATTGGTTTCGGGTTCGTCCGGGAATACGTCAATCGCGGCGCCGGAGAGGTGTTTCGACTTGAGTGCCTCGGCCAGGGCGGCTATGTCGACCACCGTTCCCCGGCTGGCGTTGATGAGATAAGAGCCTCTTTTCATCATCTTCAGTTGGGCGCGGTCGATCATCATATGGGTCAGCGTGGTTGCGGGAACGTGAAGCGTGACAAAATCGCTTTCCTGAAGAACGTGCTCAAGAGTGCTGCAGACTTTGGCATTTCCGCGGGGGAGCTTGGGGATGATGTCATAGAAGATGACTCGCATTCCCATGGCCTCGGCGAGAGTCGAGACTTGGGTCCCGATGTTTCCGTATCCGATGATCCCGAGCGTTTTGCCGCGCACTTCGTTGCACCCGGATGAGACTTTTTTCCAGATCTTCCGGTGCATTTCGCTCGTTCGATCGCCGAGCTGCCGAGACAACATGATGATTTCCGCTATCATCATTTCAGCGACGCTCCGGGTATTTCCAAAGGGAGCATTGAATACCGCGATCCCCAGGTTTTTGGCCGCATCGAGAGCGATGTGGTTCGTGCCGATGCAGAAGGCGCCGATCGCCAACAGGTTCTTCGCCTCGGCGAGGTCGTCCGCCTTGATCTGCGTCTTGCTTCTGATTCCGAGGATATGGATCTCCCGAATCATTTCCTTCAGCTGATTGCCCGAAAGAGCCGACGAGAGTGTTTCTACCTCAAAGCCTTCCGCCGCGAACATCGTTTTCGCGAGTGGATGAATGTTCTCGAGAAGGAGGACGCGGATCTTTTCTTTGGGATTTGTGGTATTTGCCATAGAGAACGTATTATAACGAAAAAAGCCAATATGGTTCCAAAATTTCGCGGCAATTCCGAAGACTGGCTGGATGACGAAAAGGCTGTTAGGCGAGGCGCCAAAAAGGCGTCCTCTGCCCGGCTTGTCACCCCATTGTCCCCTGAAGAGGCGAACGGGACCGTCGCCGAGGTTTTTCCCAATCAGTGCCGCGTCAGGTTGGACAAGAGTGGCGCCAAGCCTCTTTGTGCCTACCGGCGCGCTCTCGTTATCGGTGATACCCAAGACGGTATTCGTGATCGTACACCGGTGGCGGTCGGAGATCGTGTCAAAGTGGTTTCGAATTCGCGAGACTCAGGGATTATCGAAGGCGTCGCCTTGAGGCGCAATTTTCTTTCACGGCCGGCACCGGGCCGGGAAGTCCGTGATGGCAAGCAGGACGGCGAAGAGGCCACGAGGTTCAGGCACGTCATTGCCGCGAATATCGATCTTGTGGCTATCGTTGCTTCAATTGACGAGCCTGAATTCTCGCCAGGCCTTGTGGATCGCTTTTTGGTGGCGTCCGCGGCAGCCGGAATTGAAGTTTTGATCTGTGTTTCGAAGAGCGATCTCGTGGTTCGGGGGGCGTCTTCCGGACAGGAGCGGCCCTGGCGGTTATACTCGGATATCGGTTACGAGATTCTTGAGGTGAGTGCGAAATGCTTGCAGCACATCGACGAGCTTCGTTGCCGAATACAGGGCAAGCAGGTGGTTTTTTGTGGTCAATCGGGAGTGGGAAAAACCTCGCTGCTTCGCGCCCTCCTGGCGACCGATATCGGACGGGTGAATGAGATTAGCGCCTCGACGGGAAGGGGGCGGCACACTACGACGAGTGCGGTGTTGCTCGATTCAGGCTGGATCGATACTCCCGGGGTTCGGGAATTCGGCATTTTCGATGTTTCACCCGAAGAACTCACGACCTGTTTTCCGGAATTTGCGACTCTGAAATGCGCTGTTTCCGGTTGCCTGCATCGGGATGAGCCCGGGTGCGGTGCGACTTCGATGGCTCGTTACGCGAGCTATCGACGCATTCTGGAATCGGTGATTGCCGGCCAAGGCTGACCCGCGCCTGGTCCAGCGCCCCCGCGCCGGCGCAGGCTTCATATTTGCACCTCGTCATAACCATTTATGCCAGGTAGTTATGCGAAGTAGAGAGCGCAATTTCGAACATCTGGAATACCGGTACGCTTTTGGCGACTGCCATGTCTGCGTTCACGAGGATCATCCAGTCGAACTGCCGTCGAGCGGGCTGGCATTGTTTTTCGTTCATGGGCGCTATGGAAATTCCGAAACCTGGCGGCCGGTTATTGAGCGCATTTCCGATCGGTTCAGGTGCATCTCAATTGACCTGCCTGGTTTCGGCAGTTCGTTTTCGGCACGCGACCGGGGGCTCTCGCTTCTGGAATACGGAGCACTGGTCCGGGGCCTTGTCGTGGACCTTGCGAATCCTTCAGACACGATTCTCGTTGGACATGATTTGGGCGCCGCGATCAGCCAATTGAGTATCGTTCTCAGTTCAGACCCTCTTGGAGGGCTTGTGCTTCTCAATCCCGTGTCCCTCCTGGAGCCGCCTAAGGACTTTCGAACGGGCTGGAGGGGATGGTTGGCGCGAAAGAGACTGCACACAGCGTTACACCCGGGCGTTGCAGGCGTGGGTTTACAACAGAGCAGGGCGGAACAGAGCAGGGCGATGGCGGAACTTTGGAAAACAAGGCCATCACGATTGAGTATGGTCAAGGTGTTCGAAAGCCTGCGCCAGACATGGCCCGGTCCGTATGAACGAAAATTATGGAAGGAAAAGCTTCAGAACTCCAGGATACCCACACTTTTCCTTTGTGGTCGAAAGGATCCTTTTAATTCCATCGAAAACGGGATCGCGCTTGCCCTTTTGCTTAGGGAATCCTATTTCTACAGCGATACCGATTGCGGACACTGGCCGAGTCTGGAGAATCCCGACTGGGTGGTTTCCCGTCTTCAGGAATTCATTTTCAAACTGCGCGTTGCCCGGCGAGTCGCTTAGCTGCGGCTGAGCGCGCTTTAAATGGGCGCTGGGCTTTCCCGTTGCGATGCGGTAAACGAGGCACATGAAAAAGAGAAGTTCTGGCGTCAGACCCGCTCGCCGTGTTGGGCGCGCTGAAAAAGTCGTTATAAAACCGGCTGAAAAGCCTGCTCGCGCCAGACGGAGTTCCATCGCGAAGAGCCCGAAACGTGAACTGATCGTCCAGGCTGTCGAGAAGCTCTGGTCGAGCTTGTTCCTTTCACCGGTTCATCTCGATTCCGCGCTTTCCAAGCTTCCTCATACAGTGAAAAGCGCCCTGGCGACCATTGTGCCGACCCTTCTGCTTCGCCCCGTATCCACGATTGAGGCGCTGGGTGTCGGGGTTCCGTCGGGCGAGCCATGGTCCTTAAGTCTTGAGCAGCTCGCGGCCTGGCGCCCGATGACCATCGCGGCTCAAAGGCTGAATGAGTTGCGGACAGGGTCCTCTCCCGTTCGCGAGATGCGTCCCGTTCTGGAAGATTTTCCGCCTCGAATCCTTGAAGACTGGAAGCGGGACTGGGGAAGCGAGGTCATGAACGAACTGGTACTGGTGCTCGGAAAGGAAGCACCTCTCGGGTTGAGGGCTGCGCGAGGACTCGGCGCGGACGGACTTTTCAAGCGGCTGACCGAAGGCTCTCGACTTCCGGTTCGCGCGGAGCGATCGCATTTTGCTCCATTCGGAGTTCGACTCGCTAGTTATGCTCCCGTCCTGGGGCTCGAGGTTTATCAATCCGGCGGATTTGAAATCCAAGATGAAGGATCACAAATTATGGCGCTCTTCGCGCTCTGGCCGGACATTTTTGCCCCGCTGCTTCAGGCTAAACCCGGTCGAGTTCCCGCCGCGAACTTCTCAGTCACCCCGGACAGGCTTACGTTTAAAACGGTTCCCGCCAGTGTCATAGATGCATGTGCGGGCGCTGGCGGCAAAAGTCTTGCGATTGCTGATGCCCTCGGGGGCAAAGGACGGGTCTTCGCCTACGACACGGTCTCCACGAAACTTCAGGCGCTTAAACGACGAGCTTCGCGCGGAGGTCTCAGGAACATTCAGGTCCTCGAATTGAAAGAGGGCGAGGAACAGGCGACGGTGCAACGGTTCAAGAATTCCGCTGATATCGTCCTCGTCGATGCTCCATGTTCCGGCTGGGGGGTCCTGCGCCGCAATCCCGACATCAAGTGGCGTCAAAAGATCGACGTTCTGGACAGAATGCCGGCTATTCAGCAGAGACTTCTGAATGCTTATTCCGAACTCGTGGCACCAGGCGGCCGGCTGGTTTATGGCGTCTGCACTTTCAGGGTGGCCGAGACCGTTTCAGTGATCCGGAACTTCCTCGACCAGCATCCAGAATTTGAAGAAAAAGAAGGCGGATTCCTCGGTCCCGGGCCATGTGACGGATTTTATATGAAGTCGATGCAAAAGAAGGGAATTTGATGTTCTGGAGGCTTGCAAAAAAAGTCCTCTTTCGTTTCGATCCCGAAAACGTTCACTCGGCTTTTATTCGTCTGATCAGAATCGGGATTCGTTTGAACGGGGTGCCGCTCAGGATTACGAGTGGCGAAGGATTTCTACCCCCGCGCTTGGTTTCGAGTGCCTCCAAAACCGTTCTTGGCATGGAGTTTCGCTCACGGATCGGCCTTGCCGCGGGGTTTGACAAGGATGCGGAGGTCTTGCTCGGACTTCCCGACCTCGGTTTCGGATTCGCGGAGATCGGAACAGTGACTCCGCGTCCTCAGCCGGGAAATCCGAGACCTCGGCTATTCAGGGATCCAGCGCGAGGGGCACTATTTAATCGGATGGGATTCAACAACCTTGGGGCCGAAATCGTCGCTCGGAACGTCGCCGAAGCCCGCGGAAGGTTGCCATCGACGTTCCGCGTGGGCGTCAATATCGGAAAGAACAAAGATACTCCGCTCGAAGAGGCTCCATCGGACTATTCCAAGGCAGTCAGGCCCTTCGAAACACTTGTTGATTATGTCGTCATCAACGTGAGTTCGCCAAATACTCCAGGTTTGCGGTCGCTTCAGACGGTTGAGGCGCTTCGGTCCATTATCGGCGCCGTAATCGATGTCGTTTCACGATGGAAAAAGCCGGTTCCTCTCCTGCTCAAGCTCGCTCCGGAAATACAAGGACATGCTCTGAAGGAGCTGATGACGGCCTCCGAGAGTGCCGGAATCAATGGTTGGGTCCTGACCAATACCTTAGGGGGGGGCTTGGAAACACCTCGGGCGACGTTGTCCGGAGGATGGAGCGGCGGACCTCTGACGAACGAAGCCCGTCGTGCCCTCGTTGAAGCGCGCTCGCAAACCCGTCTCCCCATCATTTCGGTCGGCGGAATTCTGACGCCCCAAGAAGCGATCGCACGTTGTCGGTGCGGAGCTGAGCTGATTCAGATTTATTCGGGATGGATCTTTGGAGGTCCGGCTTTTCCAGGTCGCCTGCGGCGAGCCTTGTTGGAAGCGGATTTTTAAGGGCCGTTTTAGGCTGTTTTTTTAAAAAACGGATGCCAGAAACGCAAAAGCCCTAGGCCGAAGCCTAGGGCTTTCGAAAACTTAAAGAACCGAGAAGATTACTTCTTCTTTTTCTTCGCTGTTTTCTTCTTTGCGGTTTTCTTCTTGGTGGCTTTTTTCTTAGTCGCCATTTTTGTTTTTCCTCCGTTAACCTGTTCGAGCATTCACTCGATCAGGGCTTACTCTGATAATTACCTTGAATTTTCTCTAGATCAAGAAGAGATCGCATGAAGTTGAATTTTTTTTTCGATTTTTCGCGAATCAGTTTCTCTCGTTCACGATCGATCTCTTCGCAAACTGTGATATGAGGCACT
>DATDSK010000171.1:0-2592 GCA_035291325.1 Bdellovibrionota bacterium
ACCCAGACCGTCAGCGTGGAGGAGTGTCTGAACTCCACGAAGATGGAAAGGGTGGGTCATGTTCTCCAGAAATC
Source organism: Bdellovibrionota bacterium (assembly GCA_035291325.1). Taxonomy (GTDB): domain Bacteria; phylum Bdellovibrionota; class UBA1018; order UBA1018; family UBA1018; genus XYD1-FULL-55-31. The sequence continues at coordinate 75 of DATDSK010000171.1, forward strand.
GGGAAGCTTACGTTTCCTCACAAACGCTTTCGGAAAAAACATCTCAGTGGCTCCGCGAACTCGGCCCATTGAGACGTGAACCATCCGTTTTGTCCGATTGCCGAAGACCGATGTTGGTCATGATCGATCTGCAAAGACTCTTTTTGGACCCGGTTTCGCCGGCCTTTCTTCCGGCCTGGCCCGCGGTGAGTGCCCGGTGTGGAGAACTGCTCCAACGCTTCAGGCAAAGACAATACCCGGTCATCTGGACTCGTCACCTCGTTCCTGAAAATAACGGTGAGAGTGACATTCAATTATTGGGTGGTCGGCCGTTGCGACCGTCAGACCCCCTCTCGAGTTTTGCGGCAAACTGGATGCCGAACCATGGCGAACCCGTGGTCGAAAAATCGCGCTATTCAGCCTGGAGCGCTCCAGAGTTCACGAGCCGGGCCCGATCGGCCACTTTCATCGTTCTAGCGGGAGTCACGACCGAGCGCTGTATTCTCGCGACTGCCGTTGCTGCTGCTGCAAATGGCGTGATGTCGATGACGGTCGCCGATGGCTGCGCGAGCGTGAACGAATCCCTTCATTGTAATTCGCTCCGTGCCATTGTCGCGGGTGATTTCGGACAGGTCGCGAGCGTAGACGAGGTTTTGGGAAGGCTGCCCCCTGCCCAGGAGGCTGCACCATGAAAAAGCACGTCGCGATTGTCGGAGGCGGGCCGGCAGGTTTATCCGCCGCCATTCAGGCCCGGAGTGAAGGGCTTGAACCCTTGGTATTCGAAAAGGCAGTCCTCGGAGGTCTCGCGCGCGCGGCTTACTGGATACGTAATCTTGCCGAATTTCCGAATGGGATTTCAGGCCAGGATTTCATCGAAGAACTCCTCCGCGAATGTGATCGTCATAATGTCAGGATCATTCGCGAAGAGGTCATTTCCGTGAGCCGTGAAAAGGACGGTTTCTCCGTTTGGACCGGTCCCTCTCACTTCCGTGTCGCGGCCGTAGTTCTCGCGACGGGCTCCCGCCCTGTTCGGTGTGCGCTCGTTGCCGGAGATGCCTTCGGAGCATGTCGGCTCCATGCCGATGCGAGAGACTTGCCTGATCGCCTTTCGGGCGAAAGCGTCCTGATCAGTGGAGGCGGTGATGTGGCGTTTGACACGGCGATGACAGCTCTTGATCGCGGAGCTCGCGTACAAATCGCTTATCGCGGGCCGGAACCGACGGCGAACGACTGGCTCAGGACGGAGGCTTCGCGGCGTGCGATTCAGCAGTATGCCGGGTTTGAACTCCTGGGGATCATTCCTTCGGGCGATCGGTTCCAATCCATTTTCAAAACCAAAAGACGAAACGAAATCTTCACCACCACTCACGTCGTGATCTGTCATGGGCGAGACCCGGACGTTGCGCTCTGGGACCTTGTTGCGCGAGGAACTCGAGCCGAGGTTGGCTGGTCAGGCTGTGGAGTTCCCGGTCTTTTCGCCTGCGGGGAGTTGGTCCATGGCCGGCAGGGCTCTATTCAACAGGCGATTCTTCAAGCTCGTCGTGTCGTGCAAGAAATTCAACGAAAGGTAATTGCTGATGAACAATGAATCCCTCGAACTCATGTCTTCTCACATTAGAAACGAAATCGCCGAGGTGCTGGTTGGACGGCTCAAGGGAACACGGGATCTTTTCGTTGAATTCGTGGACGGTCTTGATCCGGCTCTCCCGAGAGAAAAGAAGTGGATACTCAATCTGTCGACCCAATTCGGCTGTCCCGTGAATTGCCTGTTCTGTGATGCGGGAGGGGGTTACAAAGGAAATGTTTCGAAATACGTTCTGCTGGAACAGCTCCGGCTTTTGTTGGACCGTCATTCGCTCGAGTTACGCAAGAATTGCAGGAAACTGAAAGTCCACTTTTCCAGAATGGGCGAGCCGGCCTTTAATCCTGCCGTCCTGGAGGTGCTGGAGGAACTTCCCGCACTCATTCCAAATCCTGAACTCTGGGCTTGCGTCGCCACGGTCTTCCCCAAAACCCAGACCGAGTGGTTTTCACGTTTGCTCCGGATCAAAGATCAGAAATTCCGGAAACGATTCCAGCTTCAGTTCTCGGTCAATTCGACGGATCAAAAAATAAGGAGGCGGCTGATGCCGATCGAGCATGCCTCGCTTGCCGAACTCGCCGCCTATGGCCGTGAATTCTGGAAACCCGGCGATCGCAAAATCGTTCTGAATTTCGCGCTGATGGAGGGGGTCCCGGTGGATCCGAAACTCATTGCGGAGACGTTCACCCCTGAGTGCTTTGCGGTCAAGCTGACCCCCCTGAACCCGACGGTTCGCGGGGACAGCGCCGGCCTATTTTCGAATGTATCCACGAGCAATCCCGCCAGGGCTGAAGAGCTGTCCCGGGGGTTAGGTGCCTTCGGCTTTGATGTGATTATCAGCATCGGTGATGAGCGTGAAAATGCAGTGCGGAGTAACTGTGGGCAGGCGGTGCTGAGGGCGAAGAAAACGAACGGTGCCCACCGAATGAAAGCCTATCCTGCAACTTACCGAGACTG
>DATDSK010000172.1:0-4606 GCA_035291325.1 Bdellovibrionota bacterium
GATGAGGTATTGCGGGTTCTTCTTAGCACCTTGTCGCGAAAGACGAATAGTCACGGCCATTTGAATCAAATCCTTTCACTAAATTGGAACAATCGTGATTAGCAATTAAGCCTTCCGGCGTCAACAGCGATTTCACTCGTATGCCGGTTCGTGCCCGCAATACTCACGAATTGAAGCGAAGATCTTCTTCAAGTCCTTCTCAAAATCGAGGTATGGGACATACCCGACCTGAAATTCATGGTTAAAGAGTTGTCGATCGCCAAAAAAGTACAGAACGTCCTTATTGTCGTCTGGCAGATTGCTGTCGATCGTAACGAGTTCATAGAAGCCGCGCTCATTCGGGACCACATCAAGAACCAGAACCGCATGGCTGATGATTCCGGGAAGCTGAAGCATCGCGAAAGCGATCTGCTTTTTCTTGACGACCTCCTGATAGAAGCGGTCCATGTTTTCCTTCAATTCCTGTTCATCCAGTTCAGAACTGCCCCGAATGCCGTGCAGCCAGCCCAGCCTGAAAAGGCTGTCCTGACGTTGCCAACGATCAAGTTCCCGTTGCAGAACACTACCGAACTCCTTCGAAAACGCAGCGAAATCCCGATAGCCAGGGATTTCAACGACAGAGTCCATCCGAGTCAATTTTCTGATGAGCTTCTTCGCTTCTTTTTGACTGGGACGTGGGAGGTCGGGCCGATAAACCGTCAGGTAAATCGCCGCCCGCTGAAGACGCGAGTGCCACCAGCATACGCCTCGGCTGAGAATCCCTCCTGAATTCTTGAAATAAATGCGTGATCCTGGATCTTTTGCGAAGTCCTTGAAATCATCGAGAGTACGGCTGCAAAATTCCTGTTTGACCAGGTCGTCCTGCGGGGCTGCTCCGACAAGCTCTCCCGCATGAAGACAATCCGGCTGAACAGCCAAAGAAAAAAGTGCCACCAGAATATACGACCAACGATTCATGACGCACTGCATTATCATTCAAGTGAAACAGCGTCAAGGGGGCTCCCCCTATCCGATCGAATGAGCCTTTTTGATCAGCAAAAAAACCTCGTTTTCAAAACGTTTGCGGTCAGTTTCAAGAGTTTTCCAGCCCGGCTTCACAATCCGCCCCAGAGCAAGGGATGGGCAATCGTGGGTAGGCTGCTGAATTCCGGTGATCAGAATCACAGGAACTTCAAGGGAATGGAACTCTCGAAGAAGGTCCAATTCGGATTCGCCCGGGAGGATCTCATCGAGCAGAATGAAATCAGGCCGCCGACGGCTCAATTCGATGCGAGCTTCCCAGCCATTCGCCGCAAGACCGGAGACGCTCAACCCTTGAATGCCATTCACAACGACTTCAAGGAGTCCTCGCATCGATTCAACATCTTCGACGATCAGAACTTGAAGAGGCCTGGTCGCCTGAAAAGGCTCGGGTTGGAAAGGCAACGACTGAGACGACATTTACTTAATATAAACGCCGATTCACGAATTCCCAAATCCTATCTCTCGCAACCTGGTCAGAATCCCGCTCAGCGGGACTGAATGGACCAAGGCGGCGTGGGCGGCTTTGCACCACCCGAGAAATGTCCCCAATGGCAAACGGCGCAGGTATTCCCCGCATAAGGCGTATTCTCGCCATAATCATAGCGAAACATCTTATTCATATTCGCGCTGTGAGGGTTATGACAGGAAACGCAGGTAAATTCCCGATCGGGGTAAAGACCATCCTTATCCTTGAAAATCGGATGGCCGAAAACGGGGTGACTGCACTGCAAGGCGTTCGGACCAGGATGGCAGTTCACAAGAATTTTTGTTTGGTCATGGCATTGAAAGCAGAGATCGGCGACCTTTCCCAAGAGCTGATGCGGAAATGACGTCGTTTGATCATGTGAAGCATGGCAGCTCTGGCAACTGATCACCGCGGCTTCATGGCGGTTCGGTTTCGTCAGAACGTCCGGAGCCATGGCATCAGGCGTACTGTTGTGGCAGTCGATGCAATCTTCGGCGTGGGCAGTGAATTGTATGGAAGCGATACCAATGGCGGCCATAAGCGGCGCCAACGCGACGGTTTTGATAAAATTCATGCTTTGCTGTTTATCCGAGTGAATCGGAATTGGCAACTCGAACGATCGGTTGAAAAGAAGTTGCCAGCGGAAAGCGGTTCAAAGACAATTTGCCTTAATATCAATCCTTTCAGGAAAGGAATTAAAAATGCTCCGAGCATGGATGATGTTAGCTCTCGCCGCCGCGCTTGCCCTCCCCGGCTGCGGAAAAATCAGTGACGAGGAAAAGACTGACGCCGCGAATCTCATGGCGGGAATGGCAGCCTCCTTGGGCAATTCGGTCGGAGATGACGCCCGGGTCGTTGCTCCCGAGCCTGACCTCGCTGAAATCCGGAATGTCGCCCAAACACTCCGCGAAACGGCAAAGGGTGTCGCGTGGCTGGCCTATTTTCAAAGCGAAGCAGAAGCACGGGCGAACCCCGGCCTGGATAACGCGCTCACCGTCCACGGAAACGTCTGCACTTCGTTTTCTTTTCCGAATAGCAGCTGTACGGCGAGCGGGAGCGTACTCACCATGGTTTTAACCTTTCCGGGGAGCTCGACTCAGGTCTGCAACGGGACGACTTACACCCTCAGTAGCGCCTCCTTCAGCATGGCTTTCGATTTCGCGAATGTGACGGGGACCTGGGGCGCCGCAACCGGCGGAACACTCGGACTGTCCTTCTCCATCGCCGCAAACGTGTCGGGAGGAAAGCTCGACGGCAAGAAACTCGAATGCGGGTTCGCCTTCTCATTTGATATCGCCGCGATTAAGGCCAATACGGCGACGACAGTGGCCCCCTCCTGCGACACTTTCTCTTGCAAGTACGACGGGAATGAAATCAGCTGCGCCGATCTTCAGAACAGAATTGCCGCAACACGTGCCAGCTGTGGCTGATCGCGTTCTGCCCTCTTAAGCTCCGCTTTAGCTGGCATCACCTCCAAGTCGGCCAAGATGATCGTGGTCTTGGCCTTTTTCATGTCTTTTCAATAGATTACCTGATTTTTTTCCAAAAATAACGCACTGTGTTAAGTTGCCTGCCGTTGGTCTAGCTCCGCCGACCGGACGAGCAGGACCAATGGACCAGTGGAAGTGGACCACAAAATTGGAAAGAAGGGTTATGTCCAAGCCATTCCGTCTCATTACCTTTGCTTCGGTTTTCTGGGTGCTTGCGGCATTCTCTTCCATGTCGACCTTTGCGGCCGGATCCGTTCAGATCCCGCGCGACAGCCGCGATCAAAACAGGATGATGGCTCCTGCCGTAGACTTGATCAAAGACGGCCAGCCGATCGATCGCGACGAAGCCTTCGATTTACTGGAACAGGGCCATGACCTGAGCCGGCTTGATCCCGCTTCCAATAAAGCTTGGAGCCCGGAGCCCCTGCCTTTTTCGAATGAAGCCGAATTGAACTTTCCCCCTGACGGCGGAACGGTTGATTACGATTCTGATCTCACGAACGGCGAAAGTGACTTTTACCGGACCCGCGTGATCGCCGACGGGGAGCGTCCGTTTCATCTGATCGCGGGCCTGGACGAACACGCGTCGCTCGTTCGCGCAGCGCTGCTTCGCGCTTTAGGCTACAAGATGCATTCGCCGAAGCATTTCCGGGTGCTCACGATCCGATTCACCGATCTTGCGGCCCGCGACGCCTTTCTCTCCAGCCTTGGCAAGTATACGCTCACGAATCGCGCGCGGTGGATTCACGCTCCCCTGACTGACGCCCCTGAAGTCACACTGCATGACATCATCCTGCAATCGCCTCAGCTGCAACCCCAGCCATATCATCTCGGCATTCTGCTCGGATCCAGAATCGCCGGAAAGCGCGCTCTTCGGGCACTCATCGTGCCGTTCGTCCTACTGGACATCGGCGAGAGCATCAATCTTTTCCCGTGGGAAGTCGGCTCAGTCCAGGACCAAACAGTCGTACTCAATCACAAATATGCGACCAACTTCGTCGAAACCACGTTTGACGATGCAAGGTGGATCACACGAAAGCTCGCGCGACTCACCCGTGACGATTGGAAAAAAATCGTGGAGAGCGGCGCCTACCCTGAGGAAATCGCCGCCGTCGTGCTTGAAAAGGTCATCGCGCGGCGAAATCAGCTTCTCGAACTGTTTCAGATAAAAGACGAACTTCCGGGGGAACTGCGCGAATTCCGCTATGACCCGAAGATCACAATCGGCAAGAACGTGAAAGACGGAAAGGTTCTCAAGGAAAACTACGACGGCTACGCCCTCCGTTTCAGGCATGACGTACCCGAAACACCCCTGAATAAATACGAACTTGCCCGTTATCTTCGAACCGAGACCGTGACCGCAGGAATCAAAGTCCTCACGAAACAAATCAATGAGAAACTCGAGATTCAAAACGGAAGCGACGTCGCCACACAGCACCAGGGTGATCTCGTCCGGGAATTCATGGATCACCTCAGGCAACGTCCAACCGAGCCGTTTGTAAAATCACTCGGAACCTGGGTGGGCCCGACCGGAGGCTTCGGGATCAATGCCTCACGGAACATCATGAGCGGCACCTATTACGGGAGCGATTCCTCGCTTCAGCTCGTTGATACGATTTCGGCTCAG
>DATDSK010000173.1:0-21426 GCA_035291325.1 Bdellovibrionota bacterium
GGACAGTTCATTTCGCCGTGGTAACGCCTTGGATTTCCTCCAAGACGTTGCCTGGCAAAAAGACCCCGAAGCTCTTGAAATGCTTCATTGGTTTCTGAAACAACCTTCCGATATCAATGAATACTGGAGCGTGGACGATAACCTCAACATAGTCCTCTCATCTCCCTTCTGGCGCGATCACCCGGAGCTTCGAAAGATCACCGGGGGCGCAACGCCGACCCTGGAGGCTCTACGCAAGGGACTTTCACAAAATGTAGTTGCCCTACGGATACAGGACAAATCACGCGTAGAACTGAAGCTTGGAGACAAATGGAAGGACTCCGGACTTCTCCCGCCACCAAGCGGAATTACGTATGAACACGCATTCATGGATGCCGAAGGGAATATTTTTGTAACCCTTGGCGAAAACACGAAGGGCGTCAACTTTATCAGCGCTGATAGAAAGACCATCGTGGTAGCCAGTCGCTTCCGCTGGAAAGACGAGTTAAGTCCGCCTGCATTGAAATCGATACACCCTAATCCGACAGGAGCAGGAATTGTCGGAATGGACCATGAAGGAGCCGTCTGGTTTCTGACCCCGCCTTCTCAGCGGCAAGGCGAATTCGCGGCCATTCCTCTGACGAAAGCCGGGGATGTCCGTGAAATACGGACAAATATCTCGGATGGCAAGACCTTCGTGGAATTCAACACGGGATCATCGCAGGAGTTGCGGGCGTTTATGAAATCACGTGCTCCCGCTTCAACGCTCAGTAACTGCGTAGTTCGAGGGCTAAGCACAGTCCTCCGTGAAAGCACCGGTCGCGGAATTGACTGAACGCTCCGGTTTACCGATTTTTAAAACATTCCCGCGTCCCACTTCGATATCAATTGCGCCTTACTCTCAACTCGAATTACCAGCGGCAACGCGGAAGAAGTCTATTGAATAACAACAGAGATCTTGACAGCGAAACCGTTGCCTTCACACCACCCTCAGGAACGCGCTTTTGCCCGACAGCAAATAGTCACAAGACGCAATCCCACGCGGGGCTGATCGCGAAAGCGCTGTTGATCTGGCCCACGTGTGAATAGGTTTGCGGAAAATTCCCCCGCTGCTCTCGCAGGATGGGATCGTAGTGCTCCGAAAGCAACCCGAGCGGATTAGCTGCCTGAATCGTGCGTCCCATGATGTCTGTCGCCTGACCAATCTGCCCGAGCGCGGCGTGCGCCTGAACCAACCAATATGAGCACGCCAGGAAAGCTGATCCTGGCGTGCCAAAATCATCCTTTCTCTTATAGCGGTAGAGAAAGCCGTGTTCTTCAATCATGAGGTCGTCCCTTATCTTGCGAACCGTAGCTGCATTGATGTCAGCATCGGGAAAGCGAAGAATCGGAAGCTGCAACAGCGCCGAATCCAGGCTGGGATCCTTCGGTCCGTTTCTGACCGAACCCTCGTGTACTGCCGCTCGAACCGCTCTCTCCGCCTTCTCCCTCATCGAGGAAAAATCAGCCCCCTTTGCGAAATAGCCGGCTTCGCGGATTTTTTGCGCTCGATCCAACCCGGCCCAGCACATGAGATTAGAAAATGAATGTTCCTGCCAACCATTTCTGAGTTCCCAAAGGCCCGCATCGTGTTTGGAAACGTAATGACCACAAAGGCCAGCCAAATGGGAAATCAGGTCCTCGTGGGCTTTCGTTCGCAGATGATAAAATCGTTCGTCCAGGAATATCGGTGCGAGCGTGAGAATCATTTCGCCATAGACGTCATTCTGAACGTGCTCCGCAGCCTGATTATTATTCCGAACCGGAACGCTTCCTTTATAGCCGCGCCATCCACGCTGTTCCGTCTCCGGAAGAGGGAGTGCCTGCGTGAGACTATAGACCGGACTTAACTGAGCTTTTTCCCGGCTATGAGCGGCATTGAGCAAGAACTTGAGAAAGCCCTCCATTTCCTCGAAATGCCCGAGACTCCGAAAAGCTGAAAGCACGAAGTAAGCGTCGCGCAGCCAACAATGCCGGTAATCCCAGTTGCGATTTCCTCCGATTTCCTCCGGCAGGCTCGTGCTGCTTGCGGCGAGAATCGCCCCGGTGTCCTCGAAACAATGGAGCTTCAAAGTAAGGGCCGAACGAATCGTCTCTTTCTGGTACAAGGACGGAATCGAGCAGTGCTTTACCCAAGTCCGCCAATAATCGATCGTTTGCTCCAGGAATTGACGAGACACGCGCGCAATGTCATCTTCGATTCCGAGCCCCCAGGAGAGCCCTAGATAGACGGGCTCTTCCAGAACGAACGGGGTTTCCTCGACCAGATAGGTGAGCGACATATTCGTCAAGAGCCTAAGATCCTCATTTCGAATCTCCCACCGGATGTGACTGCTCCCTCTGATCCTCTTCGCCGGCCTCTTTTCCCATCCTTCGATTGGCCGACAGGATACGCGAATAACAGGGCTCCCCGACTTCTTCTCAACAATCCGAAAAAGCGAATTAGGGCGGTAGATGCGCCCGTACTGCAGGAAGCGCGGAAAAAAGTCGGTAATCTGGTAAGAGCTCCCGTCCGCCTGTTCGATGGTGGTCACCAGGACGTTCGTGTTGTGAAGATAGCGCTGTTCAGACCGAAACTTCCCTTCCGGAAGAATCGAGAAGCCCCCCCCCTCCTCGTCAAGTAGCCGACCGAAAACCGGTGGACTGTCCGGGTTTGGAAAAGAAAGCCAGTCTATTGAGGCGTCATTATTCACCAGAGCCGATGCCTGACAGTTGCCGATAAGTCCGTAAGGATACAAACGACACTCCTTTCATAAATACCTATTTTAGTATGCTATCAAAGTATTTTATGCTTGGCCAATGAGACTTTCCTTACGCTTCATCATTCCCCTCGCCACGATTCTGACTCTCATGGCATATGGACTGGTCCCGTTGGCGGATGAGCTGACGAAGCAGTGGTTCATTCGCGATCTCGACCTCCGCGCGCAGCTCATCAGTACAACCATACAGGACCCCCTCGCCCCGTTGATCGAGAAAAATGAAGTCCAAAAAATTAAGTCGCTGTTTGAGCGTTTCACGAAAGACGAGCGGCTCTTCGCGCTGGGATATTGCGATAACTCGAACCGGCTGCTGTACAAAACCAAAACGTTCCCAGCCGCTATCGACTGCCAGGCGACCAACACTGTCCGCCCCGAATTGCTGCGTCTCAGGAAAGGAGCCGTCCACGTCTCTTTCCGACCGCTGCAGGACGACTTTCCTGAGCATGGCAGGCTGATCGTCATTCACGACATGAGTTTCGTCGAAGGCCGAAGCGAGCTAACACGGCAATATATATTCTATTTATTCCTGATTCTTGGCGCCGTCATTTCCCTCGTAACCGTTTTTATCGCACAGCTCAGCTGGAAAGGATGGATTTCGGGGATCAGGGCCATACTGAAAGGCGAGGGACTTGTTCGTCCGCTATCCCAAGCGCATGAACTCAAGCCAGTTCTGAAAGATGTAAAGGCGCTCGTCCGGGATCTGGAGCGCGATCGCAAAATTCGCGATGAACTTCAGATCAGCTGGAGTCCGCGAACGCTGAAGGAGCTCCTGCACAATGAGCTCGCGGGGGACGAGATTCTCATCGTTTCCAACCGCGAACCCTACATCCACAATCACAAAGAAGGCAAAGTCATCGTCCAGGTGCCTGCTAGCGGATTAGTGACCGCATTGGAACCCATCATGCGGGCCTGCTCCGGAACATGGATCGCGCACGGTAGTGGAACAGCCGACAAGGAGGCCGTGGATGAAAATGACCACGTCATGGTTCCTCCGGACAAACCTGCGTATAGAATCCGCCGGGTTTGGCTCTCGCGAGAAGAGGAACTTGGCTACTATTACGGATTCGCGAACGAGGGACTGTGGCCTCTTTGCCACATTGCCCACACCCGTCCGGTTTTTCGTACTTCCGATTGGGAAAAGTACGTTCAAGTGAACCGGAAGTTTGCCCAGACCGTGGTCAGCGAGGCGAAAACCGAAGATCCCGTCGTTCTTGTCCAAGATTACCACTTCGCCTTATTGCCCAGAATGGTGCGCGAAAAGCTTCCGCGCGCGACCATTATTTCTTTTTGGCATATCCCCTGGCCGAATCCGGAAGCCTTCGGGATCTGCCCCTGGCGCGAGGAGATCCTTGAAGGGATTCTCGGAAGCAGCATTCTTGGGTTTCACACCCGTTTCCACTGTAACAATTTTCTTGATTCAGTCGATCGTTTCATGGAATGCCGCATCGACCGCGAAACCTCGACGGTATCCCTTGAAAAGAAGCTCACCGCGATCAACTCATATCCGATCTCGATTGAGTGGCCCTCGCGCTGGCTTAAGGGCCAAAAAACAATCCCGGACTGCCGGAAGGCAGTTCGCCAGTCCAACGATATCGCCCCGGACTGCAAAGTCGGAGTTGGCGTGGATCGATTGGATTACACGAAAGGCATCCTCGAGCGCTTTATTACGATAGAAAGGCTGTTCGAGCTCTTTCCTGAATGGATCGGAAAGTTCACTTTCATACAGATTGCCGCTCCCACTCGCTCGTCGATCACGCAGTATCAAAGTTTCGAAAATCAGGTCAGAGCGCTGGCCTCGCAGATTAATCAGCGGTTCGCGACCTCAAGCTGGAACCCGATCTTACTTAAGGCCGAACACCACGGATCGGAGCAGATTTTCGAATATTTCCGCGCCTCGGAATTGTGTTTCGTAAGCAGTCTGCATGACGGAATGAACCTAGTCGCGAAGGAGTTTGTCTCGGCTCGCGACGACGAGCAAGGTGTTCTTGTCCTCAGCCAGTTTGCCGGTGCATCTCGTGAACTCCCGGAAGCCGTGATCGTTAATCCTTACAATATAGACCAGTGCGCCCAAGCACTGGCTGGCGCACTCAACATGCCTGAGCGCGAACAACGCGATCGAATGCGCAGCATGCGAGGACTGCTTCAGGAATTTAACATATTCCGTTGGGCCGGGCGGATGCTCATTGATGCCGCCCGTATAAGGCAGCAGAACCGTTTCTTCGGAAAACTTCGCGAAAGCGGACTGAGCTATTTTTCAGCGGAGAAATGAAGATGAAATACCTCTTCTCCCGAACGAACGTCAGGGTTCTCGAGTCGCTGAGTTTGTCCGAGGCGCTCTATGCATTTGATTTCGACGGAACGCTCGCGCCCATCGTTTCCGCGCCGGACCGGGCGAGAATGTCCGAAGAAACCGAATCGCTCTTCACGAGACTCAGCGCCGCGGTTCCGACGGCGGTGATTTCCGGCCGCAGCCTTGCTGATTTGAAACGGCGAATACCGACCGGACCGAAATATCTGGTCGGCAATCACGGGTTGGAGGGCGTCCCCGGCATTTCGTCCGTCAGCGAGCTTAAAAACATCTGTCATGCTTGGAAGTGCATTCTGAACCCCTGGCTGGATAGCGTTCGGCAGATGGGGATAGTCCTTGAAGACAAAGGCCTTTCACTCGCCCTCCATTACAGAGCCACGACCTCGAAGAAGCTTGCTCGAAAGCGCATTCTCGACGCTCTCCAAAGCGTAAACCACGGCGCGAAAATCATTCCCGGCAAACTCGTTTTCAACATCATTCCCAGCTTCGGTCCTCATAAAGGAGTCGCCCTCGGCAGCTTGATCGGGCACTCGCGCGCGAAGTTCGGCTTCTTCGTCGGAGACGACCACACGGACGAGGACGTTTTTACCACGAAGGATCGGCGCTTCGTGACCGTTCGCGTTGGAATGAAAAAGGACTCGTTGGCGGCGTACTATCTTCGGCGACAGTCGCAAATCAACCAACTGCTGCGTCACCTCTTACGCCTCCATGGATCTGTTCGATAAATCACCGCCGGACAGTATTTTGCATCGTCCGTTCACGAGTCATCGGCATGCACTTTCGACGCACACTCCTTCTAATTCTCTTTTCTTCTTTTCTCCTGGTCTTCTTGGAAGGCACACCGTTTCGCCAAACAATTATAGGATCGAGCGCTGGCGCGGACGCAGCTAACGAGATTTGGGTACTCAGGATCGATGGGGTGATCAATCCGCTGAGTGCCAGATATCTCGAGACACATTTCAAAGTCGCGCATCAAAACCTTCCTCCCAAAGCCATTCTCCTGGAACTCAATACGCCGGGTGGCCTTGAAAGTTCTATGCGCAAGATGACTCAGACTATTCTGAATTCCAGAGTGCCTGTTGTTGTCTATGTTACCCCACCAGGCGGGCGTGCCGCCTCGGCCGGGATGTTCATCACAATTGCCGCCCATCTCGCCGCGATGGCGCCAGGAACAAACATCGGCGCGGCACACCCGGTCAGCCTGGGTGGCGAAAAAGAAACGGAAACCCGCGGCGCCGTCACTGAAAAAATAGTTAATGATGCGGCCGCTCTCGCCCGTTCAATCGCCCTTCAAAGAAGGCGAAACGCGAAATGGATTGAGTCCGCGGTTCGCAAAAGTGTTTCCATTACTGCTGAAGAAGCTGAAGAGCTCAACGTCATCGACTTGATAGCGAAAGATCGCAGCGATCTACTTCAAAGCATTGAGGGTTTAGATGTCAGCCTGGCGGCCGGGAATATCAAGTTAAGCGCGAGGAACGCGAAGGTGATCGTAAAATCCATGAACTTCGCCGAGCGCATTCTGCACGCCATCACCGAGCCTAACATCGCCTATCTGCTCATGACTCTGGGGTTCATCGGCATTATCGCTGAACTCTATAGCCCTGGAATGATCTTCCCCGGTGTCACGGGAGCAATATCGCTGCTCATCTCCTTCGCGGCGCTCGGAAGCCTTCCTTTCAACTGGGTAGGAGCGGCACTCCTCGCCATAGGGATCGCCTTGCTGATTTTTGAACTTCAGACTGAAGGCTTCGGGTTCTTGGGAGTTGCTGCCATGGTGGCGTTTATCTTAGGTTCCCTCATCCTTTATCGGCCTCTACAACCGGTTTCTCCCAGCATGCCGCGTGTCGCCCTCAATCCCTGGCTAATTGCGGGAATTACCCTCTTTGTGGCTTCCTTCAGCATTCTGGTACTTCGAGCTATCCTACGATCTCGACACCTCCCCCTTGCAACAGGATCCCAAACACTGGTTGGCCAAATCGCAGTCGTTAGTATGCCGCTTGCTCCTGCAGGCAGGGTGAAATTGGGCACCGAAGAGTGGAGCGCTGTCATCGATCCGGAGGACCAACTCGCGTCACAAACCATTCCGAAAGGAGAGCGGGTCGAGGTGACTGCCGTGGAAGGAGTGACTCTCAAGGTTAAACACAGGAGGACTACGCCATGAATATCGAAACATCGATTCTAGTCGGGCTGATTTTTGCCCCGGTGCTCGTCTTGGCCATTATGGCAATCCGAATAGTTCCGGAATACCAGCGACTCGTCGTATTCAGGCTCGGCCGCCTACTCGGGGAACGTGGCCCTGGATTGGTGCTTCTGATTCCTTTCATTGACCGTGGGGTTCGCGTTGATCTCCGTGAAACCTTTTTTGACGTTCCACCGCAAACTTGTATTACCGAGGACAACGCGCAGGTTTCCATCGACTTTCTTGTTTATATGAAGATCGTCGATGCTCTTCCGAGCGTTCTCAATGTGGAATACTACGTCGGAGCCTCTCGAGGTATCGCGATCACAACGCTTCGTGCCGTGGTGGGTGGAATGGCGCTTGATGAAGTACTGTCGAAGCGAGAAACGATAAATCAAGCACTTCGCGGCAAACTCGATGAAATTACGAACAGATGGGGAATCAAAGTCACGGCAGTCGAAATTCGGGAGATCATCCCGCCTCAGGAGATCCAACAGGCGATGACCAGACAAATGTCGGCCGAACGAAATCGACGCGCCATGGTTCTCGAAGCGGAGGGACGTAAGGAACAAGCGATCCGGGTAGCGGAAGGTCAGCGACAAGCGGCCATTTTGGGGGCTGAGGGGGAACGGCAGGCTGAGATTCTGCGCGCCGAAGGTTTTGCATTGGCCCTGGATAAGGTCTTTCAAACCGCTCGCCTCGTCGACAGCAAAACCATGTCGCTCCAATATCTCGAGACGCTTCGCCAGATTGGAGGCTCGCAAGCCACGAAACTTCTCGTCCCGGTCGAGTTAACTCGATTTCTCCAGCCTTTCCTGCAACACAACCAGGAGTCGAGTCAAACCAGCGGCCAACCCCACGCTGCTACAAAGGCGGCTTAAATTATCAATGCTCTATTGCCGCCTGCCGGCACCAGCCGTGCATAGATCGCGGGTTCGTTCGGCAAAGGGGCATCCGTGTCAGAAATTTCGACCGTCCAGCTCATACACCCTGTTTTTTCAGGCTTTGCCGCTGCCCTCATCGCGCCTCTCGCGTGCCGTTTTATGAAGCGGCACGCGATATGGCTTCTGGCGACAATTTCGGCGACCCTGACGCTCTACTTTTTCGCACAGCTCCCGTTGATAACCGGCGGCAATATTCTGCTGCAGGAATTCGCATGGCTAAGTACGCCGAAAATCGTCTTATCATTCGCGCTCGATGGACTGAGCCTCCTTCTCTCACTCCTGATCTCCGGGATTGGCACCCTCATTCTGATATATTCGAGCGGTTACCTGCGTGGGGACAAGTACCTGGGCAGGTTCTACTCCTTCTTCTTCTTCTTCATGGCTTCAATGTTGGGTCTCGTTCTCTCAAGCAATCTCATTCTGACTTTCATTTTTTGGGAACTGACCAGCATCGCTTCATTTTTTCTCATCGGATTTGAAAGCCATCGTGTTGAAGCCAGAAGCGCTGCCACCCAAGCACTCCTGGTCACGAGCGCCGGCGGTCTCGCGATGCTGATGGGTTTTATACTTCTCTTCCTGATCACGGGTTCATACGAAATCCCCGCGATCATCGAGAGCAGAGAAAAAATTCGAGGGCACGCGCTCTACCTTCCCGCTCTCATCCTAATTGTGCTCGGCGCGTTCACGAAATCCGCGCAATTCCCATTTCACTTCTGGCTTCCAAGCGCGATGCAAGCTCCCACTCCAGTCAGCGCCTACCTTCATTCTGCCACGATGGTAAAAGCGGGAATTTTTCTCCTGGCACGCCTTAACCCCGTTCTAGGTGGCTCCGACGCGTGGTTCATGCTGCTCACTACGGCAGGCACGCTGACACTGCTCACCGGTTCCTTTATGGCGCTCCAGCAAAGAGACATGAAACTTGTCCTCGCCTATCTTACCCTAACTGCTCTCGGCCTTCTCGTTTTGCTTCTGGGAATTGGATCACCGATGGCTATCAATGCGCTCGTCGCTTATCTTGTTATTCACGCTCTTTATAAAGGCGGTCTCTTTTTGATTGCCGGAATCATCTATCACGCGACTGGTTCTCGTCACATGAACGGTCTGTCAGGCCTGTTTCGAACAATGAAATGGACCGCTCTGGCCGCCGCGCTCTGCAGCCTTTCAATGGCGGGAATGCCGTTTTTTTTCGGGTTCGTCGGTAAGGAACTCATTTACGCAAGCCTCTTGGACTCGGATTCAGCTTCGTGGGTTTCTGTCGTCGCGACGACGGTTTCAATGATGGCACTGACGGCACTTGCACTACTTATCGGGCTTAGCATGTTCTTCGGCCCGAACACGACACAAAATAGACACGGAACATCCCTAAACCTTTTGATCGCTCCAGTTGTCTTTGCTCTGCTTGGCGTCGCGTTCGGATTAGCACCCAACGCCTTTGCTAAACTTGCTGGTGCCGCCTCCAGCGCCATTCTAGGTCATAGCATCGAGGTTTCGCTCAGTGTTTGGCACGGCTTTAATCCGCCGCTCGCGCTGAGTTTCATCTCAGCAGTCGGCGGATTTCTGATTTATTATCAGCGACATCGTCTCGGAACCTTACTCCGTTCGATTGTCAGCAGAACCGCCTCATTGACCCCGCGACACGGATATCACATTCTCCTCAAACTCCTTAAAATGCTCTCCACGAAACAAACCCGCTTCTTTCAAAGCGGCAGCCTTTTCGCATATCTGTCTTGGTTACTCGGATCGCTGATAATCATCCTGCTTACGTTCGGAAGGGAGAAGTGGCTGAACGTCGCATTATCAGACTTCAGGAGTATTCTTTACTACGAGTGGGTACTTGGATTCCTAATGATTCTGGGGGCCTTGAACGCGGCCAAAACGCGTTTGCCTCTGGTTGCAGTCGTTTCCTTAGGAGTGCTCGGATATGCGATTGCATTGACCTACGTCCTATACGGAGCTCCCGATCTAGCGATGACTCAGTTTCTTGTCGAAACCATGACGGTGATTGTCCTGGCACTGGTGCTGAGCAAGCTTCCCGAGCACGCGCGCGTCGTTTCACACCCCTTCAGAACCGCGCTAACTCTCGTCTTATCGGTCACGTTCGGCATACTCATGACAAGCTTGGTGTGGAACACGTTAAAGCGGCCGCTTGATCGCTCCTTGAGCGACTTCTTCTCGAATAATAGCGTTCCTCTGGCGCATGGAAGAAATATCGTAAACGTCATCTTGGTGGATTTTCGTGCTTTGGATACTTTAGGCGAGATCACGGTTCTCGGAGTAGCCGCCCTGGGCATCTTTGGTCTAGTCCGGATAAAAACCGAAGTATCGAGGGCTCCATGACCTCCTTGATTCTTCGCACGGCGAGCCGCTTTCTAATCACCTTGCTTTTGCTCTATTCGATTTTTCTGCTTCTACGAGGGCACAATGCCCCAGGCGGCGGCTTTGTTGGCGGCCTGGTGGCCGCGAGTGCATGGGCTCTTTACGGAATCGCATTCGGCGAAACGTCAGTCAGGAAAAGCCTGGGACTTGAGCCGCAGACATTCATCGCCCTTGGACTCGGCCTCGCCGCCGTCAGTGGTCTTGTAGGCATGTTTGGAAAAAAAGCTTTTCTGACCGGCACATGGCTCATCATGGATCTTGAACAGGGACGCAAGCTCGAGATCGGTTCTCCGCTCGTTTTCGACTTAGGCGTATACTTCGTCGTCCTCGGGACGGCTCTCACGATTATCCTCATTCTCGAAGAGGAGGAAAGCTGATGGAGGCTTTCCTGGCACTCATTATCGGAAGCTTGTTCGCGATAGGTCTCTATCTCGTTCTGCAAGCACACCTTGTAAAGCTGATCTTCGGGGTATCGATTCTCTCCAATGCCACGAATCTCCTGATCTTCGCCAGCGGAAGAATGACCCGCGGTACCCCTCCCCTCATTCCACAGAACGCAGCAAACCTCACGACGAGTTTCGCAAATCCTTTGCCGGAGGCGCTCATATTAACGGCGATAGTCATAAGTTTCGGGCTCCTGGCCTTCCTGGTGGCACTTACCTACCGAACTCATCGCGATCTAAAGTCTTTGAATCCAGACGTCATCACTCATGAAAGCGAGCCCGAGAGCGTTCTATGAACTTACTGATGGCGCTGCCTATTCTCGTTCCATTTTTGACGGCCGGATTAGGGTTATTGACCAGGAGACATCTCGCGATACAGCGGCGCATATCGTTCGTCGGGACGGCATTTCTCCTGTATTCATCCGTCCTGTTGCTGAAAGAGATTCTCGCGGGCGGAATCCAGGTACTCCAACTAGGCTCCTGGCCTGCTCCTTATGGGATCACCTTTGTGGCGGACATTCTTTCTGGAACCATGGTTGTGATCACCGGGCTCATTGGACTAGCGAGTGTCACCTATTCACTGCAAACAATCGATCGGGAACGCCAAGCTTTTGGATATTATCCGGTAACGCTTCTTCTCTTATTCGGAGTAAACGGGGCCTTTCTTACCGGAGATATTTTCAATTTGTACGTTTGGTTCGAGGTTCTGCTTATCTCGTCATTCGTCCTTCTGTCCATGGGCAGATCCCGTTCCCAAATTGCGGGAACAGTGCCCTACGTCGTGATGAATCTGCTCGGTTCCATGTTATTCCTGATCGCAGTAGGTCTACTTTACGGAAACACGGGCAGTCTAAATTTCGCTCACCTCTCGTTGAAGCTCTCAGACCCAACACTCGCCGCGGTCGCTCAACCTATCTCGCTTTTGCTTCTCGGAGCCTTTGGCCTGAAAGCCGCGATTTTTCCACTCTTCTTTTGGCTACCCGCCTCCTATCCTGCTCCGCCGGTTGCTGTTTCGGCGCTATTCGCAGGGCTTTTGACCAAGGTCGGAGTATATGCCCTGATTCGTACCTTCACCCTTTTGTTTCCGGTTCCGTTGGGCGAGCCAAATCAACTGCTCATCTCAATCTCCGGACTGACCATGATCACGGGTGTGCTTGGTGCCGTTGCTCAGAACGAGTTTCGCCGTGTTCTCTCGTTCCACATCGTGAGCCAAATAGGGTACATGACAATGGGTCTCGCTCTCAACACTCGACTGGGAATAGCGGCATCATTTTTCTACATTGTCCACCACATCATCGTGAAAACGAACCTTTTCTTTGTCAGCGGAGTCATCCAATTAGGAGGCAGCTTTCGCCTTCAACAGCTGGGGGGCAGCTATCGGTCCTCCCCCTTCCTTTCGTTGCTCTTTCTGATTTCAGCGTTTTCGCTCGCAGGCCTCCCGCCTCTTTCGGGATTCTGGGGAAAGTTCCTGTTGGCACAGGCTGGTTTGGAATCAGGCCAATTCGCGATCGTCGGAATCTCATTGCTCGTTGGACTCCTGACGACACTTTCCATGACCAAAATTTGGAATGAGGTCTTCTGGAAAGACGCCCCAAGCAAAGTGAGTACCAAGGGCCTGAACACGACGCAACAGCTCTATCTTCTCGTGCCAATCACCGTTTTAGCGCTCATTACAGTCGTGATTGGCCTGTTTACCGAGCCGTTTTCAAGTATTGCGCTCAGAGCCGCGGACGAGCTGATCGAGAAACAAGCCTATGTCAAACTCGTATTGCAGAACACCGGAGGCGCAAATCCATGAGACTCTTTGTTTGGAATCTCCTTCTCGCGCTATTCTGGGGCGCCTTGTCTAACGAACTGACGCTCGTAAACCTTCTCTTTGGGTATGTGATCGGCTTTCTCTCACTTTGGATCGCGAGACGAACTCTTGGTAACACCAGCTATTTTAGAAAGACCTCCGGGCTAGCAAGCTTCTTCATTTTCTTCATTACAGAGCTAATCAAAGCCACTCTCAAAATCGCCCACGATATCGTTACACCGCGGCATCGCATGATTCCGGGGGTGATCTCCATCCCCTTAGAAGCTACGACCGATTTCGAAATCACCCTTCTAGCAAACCTGATTTCCCTTACACCTGGAACGCTCAGTCTGGACGTGTCCGCCGATCGAACCGTTCTATATATTCACGCTATGTACATCCCGGATCAGAACAAGGAGGCATTCAGAAAGGCTCTTAAGGACCAAATGGAACGTCGAATTCTTGAGTTACTCCGATGACCTCTCAAAGCGTGGGATTTCTGTGGGCCGTGGCAATCGCATTCGGCAGCCTTAGCCTGTCGTTCGTCCTGGTATTTCTACGACTCACGATCGGACCGTCGCTTCCGGATAGGGTAGTTGCCCTTGACCTGCTAGCGATCCTGTCCGCCGGATTTATCGCCGTATATTCAATCTCGGCTCGCCAGTCCGTTTACTTAGATGTCGCCATCACCCTCACACTTATCGCCTTTCTCAGCACGGTGGCCTTCGCTCGCTATGTCCAGCAGATGGGGCAACACAAATATCGACGAAAGCACACGAAGGAGAGTTCATGAACGAATGGCCAGCGGGAGTTTTGCTCAGCATCGGTTCGCTCTTTATCCTAATTGCATCGGTTGGAGTACTGCGGATGCCCGATCTGCTCACACGCATGCACTCCTCGACCAAGGCCGGTACAGTCGGAATTGGTTGCTTGTTTTTGGCGGTCGCTTGTTACTTCGGAGAACTCGGCGTGACGACTCGTGCTCTTGCCGCCATTCTCTTCATCTTCCTAACCGCGCCAGTGGGCGCGCACGTCATCGCACGAGCCGCCTATTTTCTCGGAACTCAGTTTTGGGAGGGCACGTTCCTGGACGAACTCAGGGAAACTCACCGGTCGCACGGGAAATCCGGCCCAGAGCCCGAGTCAATGGACCCGCAGTAATGCTGGAAGGCATCACGCGGCGGATTGCGTTTCACCGCTAATGCCACCGGCTTTTTCAAGCCGATTTTCGTGAAGCACCCAGACGGGACAATGCGCCTGTCGTATCAATCGTTGCGTAATTCTTCCTTTGAAATACGTCGAAATCGGTCCACTACGAGCCGAAATCGCGATCAAATCAATGTCCTCAGCCGCAGCTATCAATTGGATGACGTCTCCGACGGGCTGGCCGGATGAATCAAACAGCGCTTCGGCCTCAACTCCCGATACCCGTACATGATCGGTGAATGCCTCAGCTTCTTGACGCCGCTGCTCGTGATAGACTCTCCAGGCAGATGGAATTTCCAAGTCTTCAAAACGGACGGCTACTGGCATACGCAGCGGAATTTCGTCAGCACGCGGCATAGTCGCCGCATGGAAAATCGTGATTTTTGCATTCAGCTGGCCGGCCAAACCAATTGCTCGATCGAGAACACGTTTTGAGTCGGACCGGAAGTCACTTGGAAACAGGATTCGCCGAATCGGCCGAAAAATTCGGGCGCGTGGTCCGAGCGTGAGGACGGGAATCGCGGAGATCATGACGAGCGACTCGACAAAACTTCCCCTTCGAAAGCGGCTAAAGCCACCTCTGCCGTGGTTAGGCGCGATGATCAGATCAGCATTAACTCGTACCGCATAATCATATAATGCCGCTACCGCGTCCTTGAGTCTTTCTCCCGTCGGAATCACCTCAATCGACTCAAGGGGGACCGAACCTTGGCGGAACGAATGGATCAGCTTGGCCGCAAATTGCCTCGCAGTTTCACCTGGTGCGATGTCTCGCTTGCCAACGGTTGTGACAAATTCCAGGCTAGGCGCCAAAAGGTCAGAAGTGAACACCGTCGCGAGTTCAGATCCAAGCCGATTCCCGGGACTTTCGGGTGAAGGCTCAAAGGCTACTACGATCTTTCGTATCGGTTGTTGCATTCTGATACCTTTCCATCTGTGATGCTTGACGGTCTTGCCTCCTCACAATTCCTTTAAAAACCTCGCTACTGATGAGGAGTAATATAGCTAAGCCCAGCAGGACAAGAAACTCTGAAGCAAAGACGGGTTGAGTCTCCAAAACACCGCTTAGAAAAGGCGCGTACAATGATGCCAGATGGAGAGCAAGAGCTCCCATAACGCCGACAACCAGGATCGGGTTGTTTTTGAGAGGAACCCTAAAGACTGATGTTCTCTCGGATCGGCTGTTAAATGCGTGAATGTTTTCGAATAGAACCATGAGCAGAAGAAGCAGGTTTCTCGCACTCGACTCAGACCAGCCCTTTTCCATCATCCACCACCAGGTGGCGGCACTCACCACCCCGATTACCGCGCCCGAATTCAGGGTTTGACGGATCATCAATCTGTCAAAAATGCCTTCTGTCGGTCGTCGGGGCGGCCGCTCCATCGCGCCTTTCTCCCCTTTTTCGAATGCAAGCGCGACGTCTTGAATTCCGTTGGTGACCAGATTAAGCCAGAGCAATTGCGCCGCCTTCAGCGGAATAGGAAGGCCGATGAGAAGTGTCAAGGCGAATAGGACGACCTCCCCCGCACCAGTGGCGATCAGAAGATAAATCACCTTTCTTACATTGTCATAAGCATATCGGCCCTCTTCAATTCCCGCCTCGATCGATGCGAAATTGTCATCTGTCACGATGATTGATGCCGTGTCTTTGGTCACGTCCGTTCCTGAGCCCATCGCGACGCCAATATTGGCCTTACGAAGCGCTGGTGCGTCGTTCACGCCGTCGCCTGTAACCGCGACAAAATGGCCGCTTTTGACGAGAGCAGAGACGATCTCCACTTTCTGAATTGGACTGACTCGCGCGAAGACTCGGGCGGATGCCATCTTTTCGCTGTGATTCGCGATCTCCACGCCAGTAACCAAATCCTGCTCGGTCATTGCGATTCCTAGGTCCCTGGCAATGGCAAGAGCAGTCCCTGGGTGGTCTCCAGTAATCATGCCCACCATGACGCCAGCCGATTGGCAACGCCTGACCGCCTCTTTCGCCTCTGGCCGAAGCGGGTCGATAAAACCAACCAGTCCGAGCAGAGCCATTCCACTGAGCTTGTGATCAGCCCGGTCAGAGTTTTCGACCAGCTGAGGCAATTCTTTCTGGGCAACCGCGATCACGCGAAACCCTTGGCCGGCAAGGCTGTCTTCTTCGTTGATCACCTTGTCGCGGTCGAGTTCTCCGCAGAGCTCCAGAATTGTTTCCGTCGCCCCTTTCGCAGCTACCATCGCCTTGCCGTTCTGTTCGAAGTACTGCGCAGAAAATTTGTTCGCCGATTCGTAAGGAATGCGGGCGCCTAGACGGACAGAACCTCTTATCTCTTCCGGACTCATACCAGACCGCATCGCCAAAGCCAGAAAAGCCACGTCAACCGAATCGCCTTGCGGCTTCCATTCCGCGCCATCCTGCTTGAGCGTCGCTTCGTTCGCCAGAACGGACGCGCGAAGCAGATCACCCAGGACCTGCTGCCCGACATCGGTTTTTGGCGCTCGGTGATCGCCTTCACTCAAGAAACTGAGTCTCTCGAAGCGATCTCGAATGAAGGCGGATACAGCCCGTGCCGTTTGCCGGTTGATCGTCAGTGTGCCGGTCTTGTCGCTCGCGATGTAAGTACAACTGCCCAGACCTTCGACCGCCGGCAGCTTTCGAACGATCACATTCCTCTTGGCCATCCTGTTCACCCCGATCGCCAACGCAACCGTCATGGCGACCGGCAACCCTTCTGGAATAGCGGCCACCGCGAGAGCGACCGCTGTTACGAAGACTTCTGAAAACGGAAGCCCCTGAAAGAGCTGAATAGAAGCGAGCAGGCCGACCGCACCCAAAACAATCAGGCTGATATATTTAACGAATCGCTGCATCCTTTGAACAAGAGGCGGCTGAGAAGCCTCTCCCTGGGTCACGGCTTTGGAGATCTTCCCCAACTCCGTATTCAAAGCCGTTCCAACGACCACACCCATTCCACGCCCACTGATCACGGCCGAACCGGCAAAAGCCAAATTGACCCGGTCCGATGCGGGAAGCGTTTTGTCAGCAATGGGCGGAGTGGTCTTCATAACGCCTGTCGATTCACCCGTGAGTAAAGACTCATCAATCTGCAGATTATTCGTTTCCAGCAGTCGCAGATCCGCCGGCAGTCTCTGCCCGGATTCCACGAACACGATGTCTCCCGGCACAAGGTCTTCGGCGTCAATCTCTCCCTCGCGCGCCCCCCTGCGAATCTTCGCCCGGTCCCTGATCAAACTCTGGAGCGAGGCCGCGCTTCTTTCAGAACGGTATTCCTGAAAGGCACCGATCACCGAGTTTAGAAGCACGACCGCGAGAATGAAGATGGCGTCGGCGATCTCGCCAATAAAAGCGGAAATCAATCCGGCAAGCAGTAGAATGTAGATCAGCGGACTGCGAAGTTGATGAATGAACACTTCCAACAGTGAAGGAGGCTCTTTTTTGGGAAGCCGATTTCGGCCGTATTGGGCCATTCTCTTTTCGACTTCAAACGGTTGCAATCCTTGCTCGGAGGTATTCAGAGTTCGCAATACTTCTTCGGGTGGCAACGTGTGCCATGGCCTGCTATCGAGAGCCACGACGCCCTCGCCGCTGACGTGATTTGCCCGCCACGTTGATCCGCGTTATTTCGATTCTGTGAAGAAAATCCTCAATCTGATTTCTGGTGCCGAGCTGCGTTCCCGGGGTGATGACGGTGGCCATTGCAGCGGCTAATCCCCATCGAAATACCGTCTCAGCCTTAGCTTCCAAGACATTAAGGTCTAATCCGGTTTTTGAGATGAGCTTTTCCTTCCAGATCTGAGCCGTCATTGCGCCAACCATGGAATCACCGGCTCCCACGGAACTCATCGCGCGGACTCTGGGTCCTTTTCCAAACCAAGCTCCTTGTGGAGTGACAAACACCGCCCCGCCTTGAACCGAGGAGACACAAAGGATCGGTACTCGCTTTAGAAATGAACGTGACCGAGCTTCCCCAAGAACCTCCTCTTTTGTCTCGAGTTTCTTTTGAACCAGATCGCAAAATTCCGAAAGATTCGGCTTGATCAGGTGAGGCCCGGCCCTCAGCATCGCGGCGAGAAGCTTCCCTGGAACGTCGACAAAAACTGAAACTGACCGGCTCCGGGCCTGCTTTGCGAGTGAAAGGATATTCGCCGGAAGGTACTTCCCAGGCAAACTCCCGCCTATGACTAAGATTGCCGGCGGCTTCAACCTACTAACCAGTATTTCGAGCTTTCTGGCCTCGGCTTTCGAAATATCCGGCCCCTGGAAACTGAGTCGTGTCTGCCGATGGGTCTTGCGGTTGGAAACGGTCACACTGGTCCGAGTGTGACCGTCGATGGGGATAAAATGATGCAATACGCTTTCCGCATCAAGAAGCGACCGTATTTCCTGACCCGTCCCGCCGCCTAAAAAGCCGGTCGCGGAAACCTGAACTCCCAAATACGCGATTACCTGGGCGGCATTGATGCCGTTCCCGCCTGGGTGGCGTGTCTCGTCTTGAACATAATTCTTCTCGTCAGGGAGGATCTCATCGACCACTCCGGCGAGGTCAAGCGCGGGATTAGGAGTCACGGTAAGTATCACGGCCCGGATTTCACCCCTTTTCCTTTTTCCATGGTATCGAGCTGGTTCTCACGATTTTGACGTCCTTGTTCAAACGTCGGCTGACGGGGCGGCCTTCACGAGTAACTCGTTCCCGCGTCTCGCGAACTGCGCTCTTGGGTTCCCGGACCGGTCGCTTGCGCTCCTTGCCGGGGGCTCTCACCTGAGGCTGCTTGCTGGTTTTCATCTCCGTCCTTCTTTCTTCTACCGGAGACGATTACAAATAGGGTGCCCAAAACGCCTCTGAGTTCAGAGGCCCGGAGATCGCAGGCTCAACCCGAGAGCGAACACCTCTCCCCTTGAGCTTTCACGCATTGAGCAATCTTGAGAATGACATCCACGTATCCCTGAGCACGATTGTAATGAAGCAGGGCCGATCGATGGCTTGCCTGGTCCTTTCGCTTCCATCCGTTTGACTTCAGATAGAAAGCAACGCTCTGAATCGCATCATCCATTTTGAACAAGTCGGCGTGCCGTGCCTTTAAACCGGGACGTGCCCACTGCAGGTAACTTGACGGGATGAACTGCGGAATGCCGAACGCTCCCGCATAGGACCCAACCAGATCCCGCGCGCTTCCGCGTCCACTCTTTTGGATCGCGTCCAACGACCTGAGTTCAATCAGGGCCCAATTGGACTTGGCGATCGAGCGATCAATCACCTTCTGCCTGCTATCATCGGCCTGCGCGGGCGCTCTATCCAGTAACTTAATCATCGTCGACTTCAACACTTCCGGATGATCCGCTTGCAAAAGGCTGAAATAGACGTGTCCCACCTTATGATTTCCCGTCTGCCTTCCGTGTTTCGTCTCGACCCACAGAAGGGCGGCGATCACCTCTTTAGGAACGCCGGATCTCTTTTCGACGCGAACAAGTTGTCTGTGGTGCGCGGCAATGAATTCACGGCACCTTCGAATCGCGTCATGACTCAGATGCGCGGAGTAGTCGGCTTTTCCGAGAAAGCCCAGGACATTCATTTCAACGATCCGATCTCGTTCTTCCGGGACATGAGACTGCTTCACTATGGAAATCAAATCGTCCGAAATCCCCGCGGATCTCAATCTCATCACGGCGTAATCAATGGGCTCGACGGAGGTTGGAACGATAGACTTTCCGTTTGCTATGGAAGCCGGAAGAAGAGCGGCGAAAATAAACCAAAACTTCGAAAAACAGAGCGTGCGATCCATGGGATTCTTAGTGTCGCATGGAATTGCATTCGCGGTTCCATTTTTTTCTTATCGGCTGTCGGGAGTAGGCCTGAAGCCAGTCGCGGCGCTTCGCGCTAAAACGCCGGCAGCGGTCGCTGCGCAAGCGTTGCCTCAATGAGCTTCCAAGCCGTATCCTGATCAACGCCGTCGGAATCGGTCACCCCGAGTTCCCCGGCAACGGAAGCCGGAACGGCGGGATGCCCGGCTACTAGCATAACAAGACCGCGCCCCGCCCAAACCTGCGAAATCGCCGCGTCACCGTTCGGATACTTGGCAACGACACTCCCTGGTCCGCTCGGGGTGACGGGCCCTCCGTACCAGAGGATGTCTCTTTTCGTGCCGTCCGCGAACGTATGCTCGAGCATGGCGACGTCCAACTGATTCGCCATTTCATATTCAAGGTAATAGTACTCAAGCTCGGGGCCATCCACGATACCGATTCCATAAGAAGGGTCCTGCCCGGGAGCCGGGGCGGGCGCGACCGCGACGAAGGCTCCCGCGCAGAAACCGATCCAGCTTACTCCCCGCTCTTGGACCGCCTGCCGTAATCGCGCTTTGGTCTCTGTGCTGAGGCTCGCTGTCTCTGTTCCGCCACTGCCGCCCGGCCACACAATTATGCCGAATTTCGCAATTTCATCGACCGACATGCTATTCAGCTCGTCGGAACCGACTTCCCGAAACGAGATTTCATGCTGATTGAGCACGGCCCTGATTCCCGGAATTTCGCTGTCCCATGTCCCCGGCCCGGTGAACACCAGCGCGTCGATTTCATAACTTGCCACCCGTCCACGCTCGGCGCCTGGAATCGCCTGAACAGGCGCATCGTGAACAATCGCGTCGACAGGAGCCTGCGCGAGCGCCCCGCCGGCGCCCCCACTGGAGTCGCAGGCAGACAAGGTGACGGCAATACCGACCACCAGAATGAATCGGATTCTGGACATAATTCTCCTTTCAGAAGGACCTCAGTTCGATCGATGACTTCGGTGAACGGATACTAAAGAAAACCCCGGAGCGGTTTCAACCCTAATGGCAAAAATCCGTAGTCGCCCGCCAGGCAAACAGCCTAATTCCGGCCCACTCGCTGAAGTTTCTTGAACACGGCACTCCTTGGTTTACAATCTCGAATGAATCGGAGATTTTCTATGAAAGAGACCCTGCAGACGGTCCACAGCCTCCTTCAGAACGTCGAGACCGTGATTCTCGGAAAGACCGACTCGATCAAACTCGTTCTATGTACCTGGTTCGCGGGCGGACATGTCCTCCTTGAGGATGTCCCTGGAACAGGCAAGACCATGCTCGCGCGAGCGCTGGCCCGGTCGGTTGATATCGACTTCAAGCGTGTTCAGTTCACGCCTGACTTGCTGCCCGCCGATGTCCTGGGCACCTCGATTTATCAGGCCCAGACCGGACAATTTCGATTTCAGGCGGGCCCGATTTTTACCACGGTCCTTCTTGCCGATGAAATCAACCGGGCAACGCCGCGGACACAGTCCGCGCTTCTCGAGGCCATGGCCGAATCCCAGGTGACGCTCGAGGGAGCGACCCGTGAACTCAATCCCCTGTTCTTCGTCATTGCGACTCAAAATCCCATCGAA
>DATDSK010000174.1:0-2646 GCA_035291325.1 Bdellovibrionota bacterium
CAAAAGACATTGGACGGCCAATTACCTGATCGAGGGATTTCGGGATTCGGCGACCATGTCCTGCGATCTGATGATCATACAAACGCAAGATCATCCGGGAATTTTCGCGACGGGAGTTTACGTGGACACGCTTGTAAAAACGAGCGGAGTCTGGAAATTCAGTGAACGCAAGCTCGCGTTCGACTCGATGTTATGGCAGGCGGTCAAACATATCGCCTGACCGCCTGCCCTATTTTACTTTGACTCAGGCCTGTCCGGCCGAGCCAAGAACGTTTGTATTCTTGTAGGCAATCATCTTTTTGAGCTCGTCACGCGCCGGCCCAAGGTACTTGCGTGGATCGAACTCAGCGGGGTTTTCCTTGAAGGTCTTGCGAATCATCGCGGTCATTGCAAGACGCCCATCGCTATCGATGTTGATCTTGCAAACAGCCGACCGCGCGGCACGCCGGAGTTGCTCTTCCGGAATACCGACCGCGTCCTTCAATGAACCACCCGAGTTATTGATCATCTCGACGTATTCCGGCATCACCGAAGAGGCCCCATGGAGCACGATCGGGAAGCCCGGAATGCGTTTTTCAATCTCCTCGAGAATGTCGAACCGGAGCGGAGGGGGAACGAGAATCCCCTTTTCGTTCCGGGTGCACTGCGCTGGCTTGAACTTGGTCGCGCCATGCGACGTGCCGATCGAAATCGCCAGGGAATCGACGTTCGTCTTTTTAACGAAATCCTCGACCTGCTCGGGTTGCGTATAGATCGACTTCGCCGCCTGAACATCATCTTCGATCCCGGCGAGAACGCCGAGTTCGCCTTCGACCGTCACATCATGCTTGTGAGCATATTCAACGACCTGACGGGTGAGCTCGATATTCTTCTCATAAGGATGGTGAGAACCGTCGATCATCACCGAAGAGAACCCCGCATCGATGCATGATTTACAGAGTTCAAAAGTGTCGCCGTGATCCAGGTGAAGCGCGAACTTCACGGGTGACTTCGCGTCCTGAATCATCCCGACCGCGCCCATCGCCATGTAGCGAAGGAGGGTCGCGTTCGCGTACTTGCGAGCCCCGCTCGAAACCTGAAGAATGAAAGGCGATTTGGAATCGACGCAACCCATGACGATGGCTTGCAGCTGTTCCATGTTGTTGAAGTTGTACGCCGGAATCGCGTACTTGCCCTTCATGGCTTTGGCGAACAGTTCTTTCGTGTTTACCAGTCCGAGATCTTTATACGAAATCATGGTCTGTACCCTTCTTTCTTGGAGTTCCCTCTTCCTCACGAGCGAATTCCTGGATATGCCGCGTGGTGAGCGAACCAGCTTGCGGATCAAACACCAATGCGGGTGGCTCGAGTTCCACGAGATAGCCGAACTCGTCCCTGAACTTCTGGAGCGAAATCCCCGCGGTCGCGGCGAATTTGGCAAGCTCATGCGGATCCGCGAAATCATCCCTTCGCAAACGAATCATATAACGGCGGGCGATCGCGTAACGCGTTGAATTGATGTCCACCAGTCTCAGGCGAGTCCGGCCGGACTGCGGATCCAACAAATCCTTGAACGGAATCGGAACGAATTTCCCGCCCTGCATCGACACCATGACGTCATTTCCGCCTTCGATGATGTGCTTGGCCGCGCAATAGCCGAGATCGCGGGTATACTCCATATCGAACGGAATGGGGTCCGCACAGCGAAGCTCATAGCCGATATTTTTCGCGACGATCGTCGTTTTGATTCCGAACTCCTTCAGGCGTGCCTGAACGGCGGCCTTCAAGATTTCGCCGATGTTCACCTCGGCGATACGAATGTGCCCATGCGCGTCTCGCTCAACATCGGCGAGCCCCTGGAGATCATTCGGATCAACGTCGAGCACCAGACCTTCTGAAATCACGGCCACACCATGGCGTCTGCCGTAGCTCAAGCGCTTGATGATCGCGCCCACCAAAGTATCGACGACCGCCTTCAGTTTGGCAGGCTGCCCATTGCGCGCGAATTCTTCGGCGATCAGGGTCAGGGTCGCGCCACTTGCCTTGCCGATTCCGAGTGCCAGATGGCCGGCTTTACGTCCCATCGAAATAATGAAATACCAGCGCGACGTCGTGCTCGAGTCGACGATCAGGTTCTTGACGATTTCGACGCCGATATGCCGCGCCGTTTGAAAGCCAAACGTGTCGATATGAGGGGGAAGATCGAGATCGTTATCGATCGTCTTCGGAACATGCACGACCCGAATACGGCCATCTGCCTTTTCGGCCATCTTCATGGCTGAAAAAGCCGTATCGTCGCCGCCGATCGTGATGAGCTGGGCGACATTCAGTCGAAGCAGCGAGATCACGGCGTTCTCAAGATTTTTCGGATCCAATGTAGGATTGGCTCTCGAGATTCCGATAAAGGAACCTCCCCTGAAATGAATGTGCGAAACGTCTTCAATGGTGAGCGGGCGGACGTGGTCCACGTTGCCCTGCATGATCCATTGAAAACCGTCTTCGATTCCGATGACTTCAACGCCTTCGAGCGACGCACGAATCGTTGCCGCGGCGATCACACTGTTAATACCGGGAGCTGGGCCCCCTCCGACGAGAATAGCTACACGCTTTTGTTGAATCACTGGGGTTCTCCTTAATCCAAAATCGTTGTGTCATGTAATGTACAGC
>DATDSK010000175.1:0-3237 GCA_035291325.1 Bdellovibrionota bacterium
GGCTTCCGCCTTGATGTCAGACCGGTTCAGCGAATCCGCCACGCGGTTGGCGTCCCGCTTTGTACGAGTGAAAACGAGCGCACGGTCGACGCTCAGAGTCTTTATTAAATGGATCAGCAGCGCCGTCTTCTGCTTTTTCTGGATCAGATAAATCGCCTGCGTCACCGTATCGACCGTGGATGCGACGGGCGTGACTTCGATTCCGGCGGGATCAGTGAGGATCTGTCGCGAAAGCTGGCGAATTTCTTCTGGCATCGTCGCGGAGAAAAACAGTGTCTGGCGCTTGCGCGGCAGAGCGGCGATGATGCGGCGGACGTCCCGGATGAAGCCCATGTCGAGCATTCGGTCGGCCTCGTCAAGAACCAGGATTTCGAGACCGCGGAAGTGCACGTGCTTCTGGTTCATGAGATCGATGAGGCGACCTGGGGTCGCGACGAGAATGTC
Organism: Bdellovibrionota bacterium; assembly: GCA_035291325.1. Lineage (GTDB taxonomy): Bacteria > Bdellovibrionota > UBA1018 > UBA1018 > UBA1018 > XYD1-FULL-55-31. The sequence goes on from DATDSK010000175.1 coordinate 445, forward strand.
AGCTCCCTCGCGAAGTGCCCTCACCTGTGAGTGCTGTCGCACGCCCCCAAACACGACTGCGCAGCGAAGGGGCAGAGCACTCCCGTAATCAGCAAAACTCTGTCCGATCTGTGAGGCGAGTTCTCGCGTCGGAGTCAGCACCAAGGCGCGGACCTCGCGCCGGGGCCGGGCTTCCCGCGAAGCTTGCGCGGGTCGGGACGCGCGCATCAAGCGTTGAAGAATCGGAACGGCGAACGCGGCGGTCTTGCCGGTGCCGGTCTGGGCGCAGGCAAGGACGTCCCTGCCCTTCAGTACCAGCGGAATGGCCTGGGTCTGAATGGGGGTAGGTGTTTCGTACCCCTGTGCGCTGAGTGCCTGGAGGAGCGGCTGGATGAGCGCTAAGTCGTTGAAATTCATGTTGAGGGTTATACGCGGTGCGGCATGGAACGCAAGAGGAATGTCTCGGGCGAGAAACGGACGCTAACTTCGTGGAATGTTTACCCCATAAGAGAGCTATTCGGTCAGCCTTGTCCCTGCATCGGCTTTTTTGAAGAGGACTGTCATGTTGATATCGGTAACATAGCACCCAAAAACCGCCAGGAATACCAGTCTCGGTGATCGGAGCATTAGCCCTAATTGGAAAGGTTCAAACCCGGAATCAAAATCGCCAGCCCGGGTTATATAGGCGTCGATAAACGGGGCATTACATCCGAGAAGCCACCAGCTCGAATAGTACCAGCGGTGATACGTTTGTATGGGCGTCAGCCCGCAATCCGCAGCCAAACGGAGCAAAGCCCGATACGACAGAAGGTGCCGGTGATGAGGCTGATGGAGAGGACCCCCGCGATGATTGGGATCTCGTAGGTCGATTCGTTCCGCATCCACCGTACCGACGCACAAAACTCCGTCTGGGGCCAGACATCGGCTCAATTCCGTGAGCAGCTCTCTCGGTGAATCCACGTGTTCAATGACGTCTTGAGACACGACAAAATCATATTTTCTATCCAGGACTGCGGGGTCGGCAGAAGCGTCGTTAAATTTGTCGTAGCCCGCAACGGATGAAATTCCCTTTGCTCGCAAGAATCGGACGAAATGGCCAACTCCACAGCCGAAATCCAAGACGCTGTGGTCCTTTTTCAGTCCCGCACGGACCAGACGCCGGTACCGGACCCCCATCGCGACCCGCGCATGAAAATCCATCCACTGCTTCTTCATGGGATAATGGGCGTAATACCGCGAATAATCGATCTCTTCCTTGGAGTGGAGGGAGCCGCAAGCGCGGCAACGCCATACCGTAAAGTTTTCGCTCTTGAACTCCCGTACATTGGAAGGCACTCGAGCCGTATCGAGCGCGTCAGCATACGAACCGGGTTCCGGGCATAAGTTGCAGCGAAGATTTTCCACGGAGTCTCCAGAAACCGATTCTACACCCGAAATTCTTTGATCAATACGAAATGTCTCTCTCTACTAACTACTTTGATTTCATTAGGATAATCATCAAAAACGCACCCCTATAACAAAGCCCGAAATTAGTTGACCAATACCATCAACATTGCTATCCCATGACTGCTCTCAGGAGGGATCTACCGCCGCAAGAGCATGGAATATTTGGAGTCATCCCATGAATCGAAGCCTTATTTTTGTATGCGGGTTAATGCTGCTCGGCGTCACTCGGGCGATCCCTTTGTTGGCGAGTTCGGGGTCGTGTCTCAATACTTCAAACACCAACCCTGTGTTCGAGCAACTGCGGGAGCGGATTAAGTATCGCCAATCTCTTTTTAGCGCAGAGGAGCTTACGTGGGATTTCTGGTCCAAGATGCAAGAACTCCCTGCTATGATTCCGTATTCGTTTTCTCCCGAAGAACTTTCCTGCATGGGGTTTGAGGTAAAATTCAAGAACGTACATAAGTCACTGCAAGCGGAGGTAATCAGTCAGATCATGCCAGCCTTCTTGCTTCTCGACGAGTCGATGTATCCTGCCGGTCTAAGAGACAAAGAGAATCGTCCCGAATATTTCAAGAGCACGATAGGAAGACGAGTCAAGATTGTCGGACAACTCCGAGATGAAGCCTCCGGAGGACAATACAACCCCCTTACCAATACGATTTCAATTCCTCTCCGTGCCTTTAGATTTTCTGGGTACTCCGCGTGGAGGATTCAGATTCTCTGTTTTCGTGAAAACCAACCGGACGAGTTTTGTGCCGCCATAAACCCTTGGACTGATTGGCAGTGCGGTTCCAGCCCTGTGGAAGGACTGTTCGGAATCGTTCTTCACGAATATGGACACAACGTAGACCATGCTCTGCGCGGTATGCTCGGCACAAAAGGAGTATTTTCCTCCGCAACCAAAAAATGGAAAATGCTTCATCAGGAAGAGTTTATTTCGCCGTATGGTGACCTAAACAGCATCGAGGATTTTGCCGAGAGCTTTACCGCATATTTTTTAGATCCGCTGATGAAATGTTATGCACCAAAAAAATTCGCCTGGATGTCTCAGATTGTCAGAGCCAATCCCGAAATCTATGGCACAGCCATCCCGTTTGAGGACTACCGCTGCGACCAACCCAGAGTCCAAATTCTTCTTGAGGAGCGGGCAAAACAGGTGAAAACAACCAGAGAAAAATGCGCAAATTAATATTGGTTCCGCTTCGGGCCATTCCACTACCGGCTCAAAATTCGTGGAAACTGACAGCCGGAAAACTTCATTCGTCTAAAATACTTCGTGCAGTACTTCCCATCGTAGTCGACGTCCCATTCAAGACACTTTTGTTCCGGAGAACTGATGACGACTTCACGATATGCAAAGCGAATCGC
>DATDSK010000176.1:0-10206 GCA_035291325.1 Bdellovibrionota bacterium
AGGGGGAGCGGTTCGCAGGTCTCCGATCACGAAAACTGAATTAGAAGGGACTTTATCTGGACCAAAATCCTCAAGGAGTGGCGCTTCAGAGCATATGGGGTAAGTTTTTCCTTCCGGGAGTCGCTCTTTTCCGCAGGGGGCGGTGTCTTTCCCGATCGATTCAAGAGGGAGTCCGTTCAGAAGAATCCGGTTTCTGCGGATCGCGATGGTATCGCCCGGAAGCCCGATCACGCGCTTGATGTAATCCAGTCGGGGCTCTGTCGGAGAAGAGAAAATGACGACTTCGCCGCGGACGGGGAGCCGGCCGCGGGTTAACGGGGCAGTCGCGCCCGGAAAGCGCAGCCCGAAGGGCCACTTGCTGGCGAAAATGGTGTCCCCGGGCTCCAGCGTCGGTTTCATTGCATGACTTGGGATTCGATAAGCCTCGAAAAGGAAGAACCGGATCAGAAGAGCGACGAAAACCGCCAGCATGACGGCCAGGCCATAATCTTTCAACAACTGGCGAGTGGGGTTCGGTGAGTTGGCCGGAGTGTTTGACACTTTGATGAACCTCAATCCACCTTCAGTACAGCTAGAAAAGCCTCCTGCGGGACTTCCACATTTCCGATCTGCTTCATCCGCTTCTTTCCTTCTTTTTGCTTTTCCAGGAGCTTGCGCTTCCGGGTGATGTCACCGCCGTAGCACTTGGCGGTCACGTTCTTGCGAAAAGCCGAAACGGTCTCCCGGGCGATGACCTTGGCTCCGATCGCGGCTTGAATCGCGATTTCAAACATTTGCCGTTCGATGATTTCCTTCAGCTTCTTCGCGAGTTCGCGGCCGCGGTAGGCGGCCTTATCCCGGTGGATGATGACTGAAAGCGCATCGACCGGATCACCGTTGAGAAGGATATCCAGTTTGACGAGGTTGGATTCGCGGTATTCAGAGAACTCGTAATCCATCGAAGCGTAGCCCTTGGTCGCGCTCTTCAGACGGTCGTAAAAATCGAAAACCATTTCGTTGAGCGGCATCTGATAAACCAGGGCGACGCGCTCTTTGGTGACGTAATCGAGCTTTTCCTGGAGCCCGCGCCGATCGTTGCACAGGGCCATCACGGCACCCACGTATTCGGACGGCATGTGAATCGTGAGACGGATGTAAGGCTCTTCGAGCGTCAGGATCTTCGTCTGCTCCGGCAACCGTGCGGGATTGTCGATCATCGTGACTTCCCCGTTGGTCTGGGTCACACGGTAGACGACCGACGGAGCGGTCGTGATAATATTCATCGCGTACTCGCGCTCGAGGCGTTCCTGGACGACATCCATGTGAAGTAGGCCGAGAAAGCCGCAGCGGAAGCCGAAGCCGAGTGCATTTGAGGTTTCAGGTTCGAAGGTCACGGCTGAATCATTCAGCTTCAATTTTTCGAGGGCTTCCTTCAGATCGTTGAAGTCATCCGCATCCACCGGATAAACTCCCGAAAAAACCATTGGCTTAGCTTCTTTGAAGCCGCCCAGGGCCGGGGTGTCCTGTTGGGTCGCATCGATGATCGTGTCACCGACGCGCATATCCCGGATATCGCGGATTCCGCATACGACTGCGCCCACCTCGCCGCTCGCGAGGCATTCGACGTCCGTGAAACGGGGTGAAAAGGTCCCAAGCCGCAGGACCTCAAAACTCTTGCCGGCATGGTGCAGGCGGATTTTCATTCCCTTCGTGAGCTTGCCTTCGAAAACGCGGCAGAGCGCGATGACTCCCTGGTAGGAGTCGTACCAGCTGTCATAGATGAGTGCCCGGAGGGGGTCTCCATCGGCGTCTTTCGGGGGCGGGAAATAATTGACGACGCCCTCTAGAATTTCGTCGATTCCGATTCCGGCTTTGGCGCTACATTGAACCGCGTGTGAGGTGTCGACCAGGCCGATCATTTCGTCCACTTCCTTGAGGACGCGTTCGGGGTCCGCGGAAGGAAGGTCAATTTTGTTCACGGCCGGGAAGACTTCGAGATTATTGTCGAGCGCCATGAAAACGTTTGCGAGAGTTTGAGCTTCTACCCCTTGGGAGGCGTCGACCACCAGGATCGCGCCCTCGCAGGCGGCAAGCGAACGAGAGACTTCATAGGTAAAGTCGACGTGGCCAGGGGTGTCGATCAGATTGAGAATGTACTCCTGCCCGTTGTTGGCTTTGTACTTCAGGCGAACGCTTTGGGCTTTGATCGTGATGCCGCGCTCGCGTTCGATATCCATGTTGTCGAGGAACTGGGCTTCCATTTCTCGTTTTGTTACGGTGCCCGTACGTTCTAGAAGGCGATCGGCCAGCGTTGATTTGCCATGATCGATATGGGCGATGATGCAGAAATTCCGGATGTTTTTAGACATGGTTCTTCATTGTTAACTTAAGTCGGACAGAAACTAGCAGAAGCGGTGAGAGGACGTCAATGAAAGGGAGATACTGTTTCACGGATGGGGTTGGCGTGGTGCGTTAGGCGGGCGGCTGCGGGCTGCTTGATCGTCGAGAATCCGGCCCGTGCAAATTATAAAAAGGGGTGCCGGTATTCAATTCAGAGCCGCTTTTTGTCAGTTCAGTCGGAACGGGGTTTTTGCGCCTTTCGTTATGTGATTTAAGCTCCCCAGATTTGGCAAACGAACAAAGACGAAAGGAAATAATATGAAAAAGACAATTCTGGCGAATCTGATGATTTTGGGAATCACTGGAATCACGATCGCGGGGACCGCGAACGCCTCGAACTACCCTCCTGATTATTGCAGTCCGAGGGTGAATGTGCGATCGGACGGGCCGGCCTTCTTGGCCGACGTGCGCAGCGGATGCTCGAGCACCAAATATGTGATCGGTTATAAAGCTTCCGGAATGTTCCGTTCTCAAAACGCTGTCGATGCGCTCATTTCGGTCCGCTGCAGATCGTACGAGGGATACGAAATGACTGTCTCGCCGGTTTTCATTCGCCTCGGACGTGAGTGGCACGGCACAGGATTTCTTTCGGGAAGTATTTCCGAGGGTGACTCCATTTTCTCGGCTTGTAGAAATGGTTATGTTGGTGCAATTTCGATCGCCTTTCTGGCCGAAGGGCAGTGGGATTCACGTTATGGCGCCAATTACTATTTGGACACGAATCGGACAGATGCGAGCTATAAATCGAACTCAGTGAATGGGTACGAAATCCCGCTGGATATCTGGGATTTTATTGTCGATCAAATGCGGCGCTAATCCGACCCGGGTTTGCATCGAGTACGAGTGTCCGGTGCGTAAAGGCAACAGAGTCTGGAGAAGCGGCTCAATCATTCAAACCAGGTAGTCGGGGCAATTCGAGGACATCAGAATTGCGGCTACGTAAGTTGAAATTGCGTTGTTGACTAAACTTTGAGCCGCTATTATTTAGTCATGCCACAACTCAGCTTAGCGGCTTTTTTGCTCTTGTTAATCGGCTGCGCGTCCCCCCCGGCCGATTCCACACTCTTCCAGCCAATTACGATCGAGCGAATTTTTCAGTCGCCGAATCTTGATGGGCGTTCTCCACGCAATCTGAAGTTTTCTCCAGACGGGAAGAGAGTAACTTACCTTAGGGAAAAGCTCACGGATCATAAAAAGCTCGATCTCTGGGAATATCATATCAGCGAGAAGAAGAACCGGGTGCTCGTTGATTCCGATATCTTCGGAAAGGCTGGTGAAACCCTTTCAGCTGAAGAAAAAACCCGGCGTGAGCGGAAGCGGATCAGCGACTCTGGTATCGTCGAATATTTCTGGTCGCCATCGGGGAAGGCGCTTGTTTTTCCCTTGAATGGGGCGCTCTTTTATCTCCCCGTTGAGGATTCGTCTGCTGCGCCGAAACGCCTGACAAACGGAAGAGGTCACGACCTGAATCCCCATATCTCGTTCAATGCTCGCTATGTTTCTTTCGTTCGAGATCAGAATCTTTTTTACGTCGATACGAAGAACGGTCGGCTTCACCAGCTGACCTTCGACGGCAGGGGGCCTGTCACCTATGGAGTGGCCGAGTTCATCGCCCAGGAGGAAATGGAACGATTTGAGGGTCAATGGTGGTCGATGGACGAAAGACGCCTTGCTTTTACTCGGGTGGACGAGTCAAAAGTTGCTGTCGAGAAGCGCCATGAGATCAATGCCGAGACGATCGAAGTTCATGAACAACGTTATCCTCGCGCCGGGATGCCCAACGCGGAGGTTCGTCTCGGAATCGTGGACATCGCCTCTCGGCCGGGACAGCTGAAATGGCTGTATCTTGGGCCGGAAAATGACATTTATGTCGCCCGTGTCAAGTGGCTTCCGGACAATCGCACGCTCGCAGTACAAATCGAGTCGCGCGATCAGAAGCGCCTGGATCTGGTTTTCTATGACGTGGAAAATGGAGGTCGTCGTACGGTTTTGATCGAGCAGAACCCTCACTGGATCAATCTCCACGAGAATTTAAGGTTTCTGAAAAAGTCCAAAGGTTTTGTTTGGTCCTCCGATCGGACGGGGTTTTCGCATCTTTACCTTTACGATCTTGACGGTAAGCTCATTCGCCAGCTGACCGAAGGTACTTGGCCCATCCGGGAACTGGTCGAGATTGACGAGCAGGAGCATTACGCATATTTCACCGCTTCCAGGGAGTCGCCGCTGGAACAGCAGCTTTACCGAGTGCCTCTGGAAGGAGGCTCGATCGAGAAGATTTCGACCGAACCCGGCTGGCATCGGATCTCCATGTCCGATACAGGTGACGCTTACATCGATACGTTTTCCAATGTCACTACGCCCCCGCGGTTTTCGATTCGTTCGAGCGATGGCCAGCTCATCAGCTATCTCGAGGAAAACCGAGTCGATTCTTCACATCCGCTGGCGCCTTATATCCGGGGTTTTAGTCAGGCGGAGTTTGGGTCCTTCAAAAAATCCGATGGCACCCCTCTTTATTATAAGCTGATTAAGCCCAGGAATTACAAAGTCGGGAAGCGCTATCCGCTGATCGTGGACGTCTACGGAGGTCCGAGAAGACAGATGGTGACCAATGTATGGTCCCGGCGTTCGAGAATGGTCCACCAGGTCTGGGCCCAAAAAGGCTATATCGTTTTCTCGATTGATAATCGTGGCACAGCTGGACGGAATCGCGCGTTCGAGGACGCTATTTACCATCGGCTCGGCGGCGTGGAGGTCGAAGATCAGGCCGCCGGAGTGCAGTGGTTGATTGACCAGGGGGTGGTTGATCCCGCGAGAATCGGTGTTTTTGGTTGGAGTTATGGCGGCTATATGACAGTTTTACTGCTTTCTCAAAAGCCGGAATTATTCAAGGTCGGAGTGGCTGTCGCGCCGGTGAGTGACTGGGCGCTTTACGATACTCACTATACGGAGCGCTTTCTCGGTACGCCAGCTGAGAACCCCGAAGGCTATAAGGCGAGCAGCGTCTTTCCTTATCTCGAGGGATTGAAGGGCAAGCTTTTGCTTATGCATGGGATGGCGGACGATAACGTGCTCTTTACCCACAGTACGAAAATCTACAAGGCTCTCCAGGATCGAGTTTTGCCTTTTGATATGATGGCTTATCCCGGGAGCAAACACGGCATTTACGGAGAAAAGCTCCAGACTCACGTGTTTCGGACGATTGACGCGTATTTCGATCGGAACTTGAAGTAAGTTGAAGAACAGAGTGAATCAGCAGTATTAGTTCATGTCCCGTGGAGCTGAGCGGCGCTTGATATTAAGCCAAGGACAAGTGAAATTATGTCGAGAGGCACTCCGCTCCGTCATTACGATTTCGCGGTGCACCTTTTCAAAGACGATCCGTCGGATTAAGAGATTCAGCGAACCTGAGATTGCGAAAACGCGATGTCGGTATTGGGAATCATGGCCCTGCTCGGATCGATTGCCGCTACGAACACCTATTCAGCCACTCCGCTGGAAGATGTAAGCCGCTTTCCCGACAAATTTCTCTACAAGGACCTCCTCAGCATCCAAAGCGCGAATTTGATGTCGGCCGAATTGGCGCCAGGGACGCAACCATGGTCAGACGATTACTGGCCCACTCACATGGGGCGGCTTGCCAAACGTTACGCCGATCCGGATTTCCCGTTTTCTCGGTCACTGAAGGCAAATTCCGATTACCTCTTTTCGACACTATTTGAGAAACCTGTCGATGTGCTTTCGCCAGCGGAAAAATACGATCTCCTGGTTGGTGATCAGACAGCAACCCTGACTCGAAGCATGCTTGACCCCGGCGACGAACTCGATGATGGGGCAATCGAAAGCTGGGCGGGGATTTGTCATGGCTGGGCCGCTGCTTCAATGATGCTGCCAAGGCCAAGAAAACTGGTCAATCTCAGAGCAGCCGATGGGAAACTTATTCCATTCTACCCAAGCGACATCAAAAGCCTGGGTTCGGCGCTCTGGGCGGCGGCTTTATACGATTACCGGATGATCGGCACTTTCTGCCAAAGAGAGTACGGCGATCTCGATGGCAATGGAAGAATGCTCAATCCCGAGTGCTTCGACCTAAACCCCGTGACTTGGCATCTGGCAATCGTCAATCAGCTCGGTTACGCGGGTCGGACAATGGTCATGGATGTGCAGTACAATCGCGAAATCTGGAATCAACCGGTCCTCGGGTACCGTTATCAATACTTTAATCCCGCAACAGGGCGGATTTCGGCCCAACTCGCCGAGAGCGCCATTCCGATCCAGAGTTATTTTAATGATCGCTTCCGTAAGTACCGCAATCCCCAGACGAGCTGGGTCGTCGGTATCGTGATGGACGTCACCTATCTCAATGAAACAACACCCTCCCATCGCAAGACGGATTCAGAACAGGAGGACCTCACGGACAAGGTGCGTTACTACTACGATCTTGAGCTCAGTGCCGCGGGAGCGATTCTAGGCGGCGAATGGCATCATGAGCGCCATCCCGACGTACTCTGGCTTCCGACAAAAACGGCGCGCGCTCTTTCCGTAGCCGACCCGAGTCTGCCGAACCTGCCTTGGGATGGTTCCACTCCGTTTCCCGCGGCATGGAAGATCCCCGCGACCCAAGCTTCCTCGTATCGGCAACCGCTCGCGCGAATCGTCGAATTGATTTTCAGGATTTCATCGGAGTAGCCATTGCGCAAGGACGAGCATTTCTGGACATCTCATATGCTGCCGCAGCGGCATCGTTTTCACATTGAAGTCCTCAAAGCACCCGGGGTCTGAAATGGCCATATTCTTTTGCCTAGGTCGGATATCAGCAAAGTGATATGTCCCACCAATTTTTGCATACTATGACATTGGAGTACTCTTATGGTTTTCAGACGATTGGCAATCGCGGCATTTCTGGCTACCTTAGGTGTGGCGTGGTCTCATCCAACTAGCGCGTCAGTTGAATTGAAAAATGGAAACTTTTATCTCGGCTATATCGATGTTGTGGACCACGATATCAGGGAGCTGAAACTCGAACGGGTTTACAACTCTAAGTCTCCTTACGTCGGTATTTTTGGATTGGGATGGGCCTATGTTTTCGATACGTCCCTAGAAATCGCGCAAGACGGAAGCGCAACGGTTAACGAATGGGGAGGGGGACGTACACAGCATCTTGCTCCAGGCGCACTGATGCGAGATTCGGCCGGATGGACCCGTCGGGACGAGACTGGACGGATCGATACATTCAGTACCGAGGGCCGTCTTATTCGTATGGCCTTCGGTTCGGGTACGGTGCTTTCAATCCGCAGAAGCGCAACGGGCCTAATCGAATCGATTGCTGACGAAAGAGGGCGGGCGATCACGTTCCGATACAATGCTCAATCGCGGGTTATAGAAGCAAAGGGTCGGTCGGGTGCAGCGTTCTACGATTACGACGAAGCAGGTATGTTGGTTCATTCCAAGGATCAGGACGGAAATGAGTTTTCATACGAATACGACGGTCGTGGGCGAGGCAACATGACGCGCGTCATTTATCGTGATGGAACCTCACTCGATATCGACTATTTTGGACAAGACCTTTTTGAGAATGTTCAACAAACCCGGGACCGGAACGGAAAAACGACACGCTATGATTACGGAACAGACCCATTAAATCCTTCGCTGACTTGGGTTGAAGTAATCGAATATGCAACCGCAAATTCGCAAGAAACGCGAAAAAGGTTTGAGTTCAAACTTGATTCTGGTGAAAAGGTTCCGGCCTGGGCCAGCGCTCCCAAACCGAGGATTAAATCGGGCCTTCAGCAACCCGAGATCATGCGTGTGGGACAAAAGGAGGACCACGGTTCAGGCATCCCAGGTAATTCAGATACAGACATTCCCGTTACGAAGGGCGGGCGCTCGGGCTCTTGGTTCGGATTCCTGAGCATTATTGGTCTTCTTGGAACCGGAGCAATAGGCTTTATAGTCATGCGCAAGATGTTTGCTGTTGCTTCGCGAGGTAGATAGAGACAAATAGAGGCCTGTCGCTTGCATCTCTATGAAGTATGGGAAGAAGCTGTGGCAAAACGGACACACTCAATCACCTGATTTCACCGATGGCTTCGTTCGTATTTCATGGAGCCGTGCTATTAGCCTTATGTTTCGCAGGAATTTCTACGAAACCTGAGATTATTTCACCTCCTCCCATGCTTTTGGAGGTCACTAGCAATGACGGGGAATCTTCGCTTCAGGAAGGTTCGGATTCGTCAGATATTGCTGTCGTGAAGGAGACACTCGGACGCGCAGTTGGGATCTTGAATTCCTTCAATCATCAACAGGAGGATTGCTCCAATGATCGAGGCCAAAGGAAATTGTGTCCGATCGCCTTGTGGAAGAGAATCGTTTCGCTTGGAAAGAGCTCCCTCGCGCCAGAGGACAGAGCATTTTTTGAAAAAATCCAGAAGCACAATCGGCAGGCCGCCGCGTTTGCGCGTGCCTCGGTGAATTGGCTGCACAACAAGCATCGGGGATTAGCTTCGCAATCCACTCTTCCTGTAGAGCCCGGGGTTTTGCAGCAGGATGAGATTGAACATTACTGGAAGGTCCTAGAGCAAATCGAAAGTATGGGCTTTAAACATTTGCTTGCGCTCGAAAAACAAAGCTGGTTGAAGTGGTCGAGAAGTCGCGGAAATTGATCGGGCCGAATTTTTGGGGTTCTTTCAATGCCGGGGCTTCGATAGAGTTTGCGGTGAAAGCCTGATTTTCAGCAGCGATCAAACCCGGGCACGCCGTAGTTTCGGTTGAAGAATTCGTGACGCTGCGGACTAAATCGTTTGAACTCGGCGCGCGTGGTGGGAATTGCTTGTGCAGCCATGGCGAGGTGAGAGCATGCGGTTGGAGTGCTGGCGTACGTCTTGAGGCGCAATTCGCGAGAAGGAGAGTTTTGAAAAGTGCGGCGCGAGCCCGGAACAGAACGCTGCGGAGTCCGCCGCCACTCCGCCGACGGAGTCGGAACAGCGCGAACCAATTCGGACTTTTTTTTTGCAAATTATTCTTGACGACATTTCGACCCTTCAACCGAGCCGTTGTCGGATTCCTTCTATAAATGCCCTGAAATAAGCGCTGTTTCTTTCATTTGAAATGTTTACAGCTCCTCGTCCGAAGTTTCATCGCCCTCGAAATTTTTCGTTCTCAACGACGTCGTGCGTTTTAGAGGCCCGAATTTTCCGTGGTACGAACGAACATATGAAACACCTCAAATGCCTTTCTGATTCAGATCTGCTCAGTCAAACCCGGTTGCTTGTCGCGCGAGAAAGAGAAATGACGACCGAAATTCTGTGGCACCTCAGGGAAGTGGAGCACCGGCGTCTCTATGCTGAAGAAGGATACAGCTCCCTTTTTGACTATGTCAGGCGCGGGCTTGGCTATTGCGAGGGTAGCGCAGACAGAGGGATTTCGGCGATGCGTCTGCTTAAGGACTTGCCGGAGATCGAGCCTGCATTGAAAACCGGAGAACTGAGCTTATCGAATGCGAGCGCGCTTCAGCACTTCTTGAAAGGTGAGAAGAAGGATCGGGGAAAAACGTATTCCCATATCGCGAAGAAAGAACTCGTGGCGAAGGTCACCGGCAAATCACGCCGAGACTGCGATCGGCTTCTCGCGGAGCTTGCGCCTGAAACGCCCAGACCAGAACAGGCCCGGCCCATTTCGGCCACCCAAACCGAAATTCGCTTCACTGCTGAAGAGACACTCCTCGCCAAGATCGAGAAACTGAAAGCTCTCCTTTCTCATCGCAATCCGAACCCTTCCTACGCCGAACTGATTGAGATGCTCGCGGATATGGCGCTGAAGCGCTTGGATCCC
>DATDSK010000177.1:0-18082 GCA_035291325.1 Bdellovibrionota bacterium
CTGTTTGTATACCGAGAAATCGGAATCATCGTTCCAATACTCGGTCTTTGAATGGGCGCAAGGCATACATAATCACTTCCAGACCACCTTTTCCATTCCGATCAGCAATGAAGCCAATCAGTTAGTTGTTCTGCACCTCCAAAGTAGGGTGCTTCCCAACGATACCGTCGAAGGCCATGAAATCGAGGTATGGCTGGGAGGAGGAACAATTGGCGAAGGCCACTGGGTCGCCAAGCAGTTCAAGTCTGAATTATCCTGTCAGCCTGCACCAAACATTTAGCAAGCTATTCGAAGCGGGTTCGGAACAACACCGGACCCGCCGCATTCTTTTTCACTCACTTCTCAATCATTACTTTTATAACTCAACAAAACACCATCGCCCACCGGCAGGATCACACTCCGGAGCCGCCGCTCTTTGAAGACTGCCTGGTTATATTCGTGAATCGGCGTACTGTACTTTTCAGGAATTCCCATGGGCTTGAAAAGCACATCATCCGCGACAATCAGGCCGCCTGTTCGCGCCAACTGGATGCAGCGCTCGAGCATTTTCGGATAAAGCGCCTTCGCCGAATCCTGAAGAATGAGATCAAACGGCCCGGAGAGCCGCTGAGCAACCTCCTCGGCGTCACCGCAGATCACCTGGACACGATCCCCGAGCCCAGCATTCTTGAGATGCCTGAGCGTGGCCTCGCAGCGGTCTTTTCGTAATTCCACCGAGACCAGCGTTCCACCGGTTTCTTTCAGCGCGGAAGCGAGCCAAATCGTCGAGTAACCGAGCGCCGCGCCGAATTCCAGAACACGTTTCGCGTTCATCAGCCGAACCAATAATGCCAGGAGCCCTCCGGCAACCGGGCCGATCGAAGGCTCGAGATCACTATAACCTTCGCTTTCGCGATCAATGAGTGCCAACTCCGGGTCGGCGATCGCCGAATCACCTGAAAGAAACGAAGAAATATAAGCTTCGAACCGCTCTGCCAATACTCAGCGCTCCTGATCATCCATTCTGAGAGGGGCGATTCTGATTTTCAGCTCATCAATAAACTTCATCGGGTCCGGCGGTGAAATCACAAAATTTTTGATCAAGCCGGTTTTCCTGCGAACCGTGATATACCGCACGGGCCAAAAATTAGTCCAATGCTCGTTCCAGGGCGGGCAGCCTTCATTCAAGTCTTCGATATCGGAATACCGAATTTTCCGAATCGTCCATTTTCCGACTCTGACCTGAAGCTCGTTTTCACCGAAATTATAATTGAACGGAAATTTTTTCATGTTCATAGGCGCCCCCGATGCATTCCTTGTTGCCGGCTTTTAAGTTCCTCGACTAGTTTGCTACACGGCGGGCGGCATTTCAAAAAAATTCTTGTATCAAGTACTCTCGTTGAGAGTTCGTCAATTCGAAGCAGATGACTGCGCAATTCGCTCGAACACACGTTGTAATTCAATGGCGAGTCGATAGCTCTGAAGAATCTCGAACATCATCGCTTCACGAAGCGGTTTCTGCTGATCGATATTCAGCTTCTGCGGGTCCTTGTCTTTTAATGCAACGCTTGCCTTTGCATTGCGCGTCCTGACCTCGTCGTAAAGTGCATCATACCGGACATACAGATCAGTCATGAGCACGAAGAGCGGATCACTCACCGTGATCAGCCGCTCCCGGATCAACTGATCAGCCAGCCTGTTCAGGAGGAGTCCGCTCAGAAGCGAAGGTTCCGTCTGCAAAATGCGAACACCCTGTTCAAAAAATTTGTTTGCGATCTCGCGCTTTTTCGACGCCGAGAATCGGTACTCCTTCGCGGCACCGGTCAACGCGCGATAGCCATCCGACAGAATCATGGAATTACAACCCATCACGGAGAAAACCGGTCGAATGTCGAATTCACATCCCGGGGTCCTGGCCGCGGTTTTGAGAATTTCCGGAATACTGGCGGCCGCGGGATCGGCTCCCGGATAAGTCTTGATCACTGTCCAGAGTTCTTCGGCCAAGGCTTTGGTTTTAGGAATGCGAAACACGTCCATTGCGACCGTGTTACCCGGGGCCAGAAGCTTTTCCATTTTCGCGCTGAATTCCTTGCATGCCGGCGCACCGTTTTGGGACTGTTTGACCGCGGCTTCGAGGTCGTGAGTCACGGGCTGGCACGGTTCTTTGGCAAAACCGAAATTCAGAAAACATGTTCCACACAACATCAGGATAAAATAGGTGAATCGCATGCGAAACATTCTCTCAAGCAGGCCTGCGACAAGCAAGCCGTTTCGCTTGATCCGCGCGCTAGCGTCCCTGGCCTTGGCCCTGCCGCTGCCCCTGTGATGAGTACGCCACGCCGAAATCCCCCGCGGGAGCCCCTCCGTGCGCGTGAATGTAAGTCAGGAAGAACAGAGAAA
Organism: Bdellovibrionota bacterium; assembly: GCA_035291325.1. Taxonomy (GTDB): domain Bacteria; phylum Bdellovibrionota; class UBA1018; order UBA1018; family UBA1018; genus XYD1-FULL-55-31. The sequence continues at coordinate 2,380 of DATDSK010000177.1, forward strand.
TCCCGAAAAGCGCGAGACACATGCTGCCGAGAAGAATTCTTCCCGTGCGAACGCGGTTCTGATCGGAATTCCAGAGCGCCAAACGCGCCAGCCAAAGGCCCTGGAAGGGAAATGCAACCAGAAGATAATGCCGGTGAGCGAAGAACGGAGAGACGGTGAAAATGAGGCCGAACCAGAAGAATGAGATCGCGAGAATCATTGTCGTATTGCTCATGACCTTGGCCCCGATCAGTCCCTGCACGAGTGAGACGCCTCTGCTTTTTTCCCGGTAAAAGATTTCCCGAGCCGTTCGCAGCAAGATGAGCAGCAACACAAGAGCCGCGATCCCGCTCAGAGCTCCCGCGAGATAAGTCGGTGCCCCGTTCAGCTCCGGCCAGGCGAGAAAAGCCCAGACCTCGCGGTGAAGCGAGTAATCCAGCCCGATTCCTGCCGCTCCCGTACTCCATAACCACCAGAACTGGCCTGGGATCTGGTCCATCCAGGAAGAAAGCGGATGAGTCTGAGACGAAAGCTGCTGGTAGAACTCATGATAACTCGGCGGCAACCCGCTCTGAACCACGCCCAAGAGATAGCGCAACCAATTCACCATGGGCAGAACGCCCAAGAAAGACCCCAAAAACCAATAGCGCCATCGCACTCCCCTGCCACGGCCTGCGACAAGAGTTCCCAGGACGAACGCGAGCGCCAGGGGGAAGCCGCCCCCCATCTGCACTTGTCCGAGAAGCGCGCCGATCATCCCCCAGATAAATGCGCCGAGTGCGCGTTCGCGAAACCACCAACCTGAAAACATGGCAAGTGTCAGGAGCGGGAAAATCGAAGGCGCCCAAATTTTTCTCTGGAAAAGCACATCAAACGGATTCAGAAACACAAGGGCCGCTCCCCAAAGCCAACTCTCCCGGTCCTCCTCGGGCACGCAGCGGAAAATAAAAACCAGCAGCCCGAGCATCGTGAAAATATTCGTCCATTGAACAGCGCGCGCAAGCTCGACCGGGGAATCCGCGCCGAAAATCGAGCCGAGCACAATGAAAACCCAAATACTCAGACCGGGGTTCTGGATGCCAACTCCTGAACTCATTCCCAAGGACGGCCAGGGAGCTTTGCCGGATAACGTGTTCCGGACTGCTTCGAAAACGTAACGTTCGTCGCCTTTATACTCGATGTCACCGGGCCAAACGAGCCGTAACGCCACGCCGATGATCAGGGTTAACGCGATAAGGATTGACGTGCGATTGATCCAGATCGGACGTGTCATCAAGCTCCTATTATGCTCCGGATTACGGCAGGATCCAAGCAATGATGATCGCCAGCTCCGCCAAGGCATCGGCAAGATAAACTCGGGAGATCCGTCCGCGAAATACGTAGATCAGATCGACGAGCATGAGAACAAGAGCTTCACCGATCGCGAGCACGAGGATGCTCGGATTCGTATTGATACTGACCGGCTGCGTGACAGCAATCAGAATAGCCAATCCGGAAATGAAAATCAGCGCACCGATCGTTTTCACGAGCCACAGGTCAGTTTTGGGCCCCGTCACCTTCTGAAAACTCGAAATGCTGAACAGCGGCCAGAGTCCCGTTACGACGTAGTAAATACCCTGAATCAAGGCAGGCGTGCTGCTTGTCACAAGTCCGAAGTTGCAGGAGCTATTCCAAAGAAGGTGTGAGCTTTGCACCGAATCGCCCGTGCGCTCCACGTTTTTTGCCCAAATGGCGCTGGTGTTTCTTCCAGCGGCCATCATCACTGCCGCGGTTCCGGGACAGGGCTCCCGTGCCATTCGCGAGTGCAGCACGATTATTTTCGAAAGTCCTATTGACCCGCCGCTTCGCGACTCGGAACGCATTCTCGTCTGCGAAGAGCTGAAGGGCGGCATCAACTCGCCCGCTTGGAGCCGTATTCCCCACTCTCAACGAAGTTATCACTTGAACGTATTTCTTCAGGATCGGGGCTATCATCATCCCTCGTTTGAATTGCAAGACGGCAAAACGCGAGTCACGCCCGGCGAGAAAACCGCGGTATCGCGGGTCGTTCTCAAGGACGCTCCGCCAGGATTGGATTTCGAAAAAAGACGGGGAATCGTGGCGGAAACACTAACACCGCAGCTCCTCGACAATGTTCGCGACTGGACAGTCAACGAATTAAGGGTGCTCGGTTATGCCTGTCCGGCCGTGACACTGGCCGCAAATCCTGATTCCGGGCTGATTGAAATCGATACCCGCTCCGGCATGCGTACTCAGGTAACCGAGATCTCCGAGGACCCCGTTCCAGGTCTGTTGCCAGGAGTATTTCGGAGGTATGACGCCTTTCTGCTCGGGGACCCGTATAACGAGGATCTCGTTAAGCTGACCGAGAGTCGCGCCTTATCAGACGGACATGTGGAATCCTTGCGCCTTCGGGTCGCGGGGTGTTCCGGCGATACAGTCCGGCTGCATCAGGAAGTCATCGCCGGCCCTCCACACCTGCTCGCCTTCGGTTTCGGCGTGAACACGGAAGGCCTGTTCCTGGTTCGCGGATCCTGGCGCATCACGCGACTGGGTAGAACCGCCTCTCTCCTCGACACGAGCGCGCTGGCCTCGCTCAAACGTCAAAGAATCGGGCTGGTGGCGCAATGGTTCTTCCGGCCGGTTCCTTCGCGCCTTTTCTTCAGACCGGAAATCATTTTCGAACACCAGAACGAAACACCTTTTGAAGCGATCACCTTCAAAGCGAACTTCGCCCCTTCGACATCCTTGGATACACGCCGGTTCGGTTTCAGCGCCCGAATCGGGCCGTCCTACAACTTCGTTTCAACCCTTCGCGGAATCGGCCCGCCCCGAAGCCATCTCGTGTCCCTCGATGCCGCGATTCACGCCGCGAGCCATTACTTTGACTATTACCTCGCGAATCCCCGTGCCGGATTCTCGAGTGATCTCACGTTGAGCTTGAACAGCCGAGACTTCGCGTCAGACTTCGACGCGCAACAGCTTCGATTCGTTTTTCAGGGACTTTGGAATTATCGCGAGTACGATCCGCCACTCTGGGTATTCGGTCTTCGCGGAATCGTGAGTTCCACATTCACCCGGGAACCAAATCCGACAGGCGGAGGACTGCCACCGAGTTTTCTGCACTTTCTGGGGGGAGCCGAAAACCTGCGCGGCTTCGGCCGCGGAGAACTTCCTGAGCCATTGGTCGGAGGCCTGAGTGCGGCGTACCTTGGGGCGGAAGCACGACTTTCATCCGGTCTTCCTTGGGGAATGCAGCCGTTCGCGTTTCTGGACGCGGGTGCCCTCGGTACGTCCTCCACACGGCTCAGGGCCCCGATTTATTGGTCGCCCGGGCTCGGGCTTCGGATCGCTTCACCGATCGGTACGTTCAGGACAACGCTGGCACATGGCTTCGCCGCGGGCCCCCATCGGTCCGAACTTTCTCATTGGCAGTTTTACTTCAGCTATGGGGAGGAATTTTGAAAAATTTCTTCATGAAAGTCTCACAAATCGCGCTCGGCATCACGGTCGCTTTCCTTCTGGTCTTCGCGATAGTTGGTTACTTCCTCACGCGGCAGACGTCTTTCGTTCTCGACACCAAAAGTATCCGCTGGATCACGCGACAAGTGGAAATGCGCGCTGGAGTACGCCTTGATTTTCCAGCGATCAGGATATCGGCACGCCCCTCCGGCGCGCTCAGAAGCCACGTCACGCTCGATCTCGAGCGACCCTGCGTGCGAACGCCCGAATTTTCGAGCTGTTTCAGCCAGGCGCACTTTGAATTCGAATTCGGCTTCTCCAAGCTCAAGTTCCAACTGATCGAGGTTGGACCGGTTCGACTGGCCGGAGGGAACTTTCGCGCGACCTTCCCCGAGGAAGACCGGCCGTCGGAAGATGAAGCACCGCCGCCCGGCAATGCGGCGGGCCGACGCGGCAGCCATGAGCCGGCGAGCATCCGTCTGCCCCCCTGGGCCTCAAAAGCGCCCGTGCGCGACCTCCAACTTCAACTCTCGAGTTTCGAAGTCACGAGCGGCCGAACATCTTATTCGGGCGCCCTCATCGTAAACGCGTCGGCCAGTCCGGCGCTGAGCGAAATACGTGCTCAAATTATTAACGCGAAGGTCGCGCTCAAAGAATCCCCCATCTCCCCGTTCAACGCTGTCTTCGTTCACCAATGCCGAATCGCCTTGAAACTCGAGGGCGGCGGAAGCCGTCTTGCCTTGAACTGTCCCGTGGAACTGCCGCTCCGAGCGACGACGACTAACCGGCTGCCGAAGTTCCTCGCCGACCCGCGAATCGTATTTCGCATCGAAAGCAATCTCTGGAATGACGGCTTTCTTGAAACAAGCCGGCATGTTTCCGGAGTGCTCAAACTCAGTATTCCGCGTTTTGCGAACACCACGCTGGCGGGTTTTGGAAGCGTTCTCGTCAGAATGGAAGGGATCCCGTCCCGGGACGACGGCAGCGAATTCAATGCGGAAGCCGACCTGGATCTCAAATTCGAGGTGCTCTCTTTCCGTCAGCTCCGACTTATTCTGGCGCGAACCGCGTATGCGATTCCGGCTCCCCTCAATGTCCTGAATGGCAAAGCCGAACTCTCGGCACGTGGTTCAGTTGACCTGAATGGCGGAACGATTCCCATTCAACTCGTTACAGATCTTCGCTCTCCCGAGGAGAATTTTGAAACGCGGAGCACCGGAGCTTTTACATTTTCGAGAAAGGAGAATGGATTTAGTTCCCAGCTCAAAATGGATCTCGCCTTGTCGCGTGTTCGCCTGGTTTTGCCGAAACTTGAGCTGACCTCGATTCCCCCCCTCACTCCAGACGCTCGGATACGCCGCCCCGTTCGGGCCGCGAAAGCCGCCCCGCCCTCCTCCTTTAGTTACGAAATCCGCATCACGACCCCGGCCGGCCCCGTACTCCTCGATTCGAATCTCGCCGAAGCCGCGATCCCGGTCCGGCTTGACCTTGTCGTGCGTTCGGACAAACCCGTATCGGGAGCCGTTCAGGTCGAAGAACTTCCGCTTCAACTCTTCAGACGGCAGGCGCGCGTTGACTACCTGAACCTCGGGTTCAAAGCAGATCGGCGAAGTCTCAACGGCAGCATCCGGCTGATCTACGCCGATTACACCGTCCGGATCGAGCTGCTGGGAACGATAGATGAGCCGGCTTTTCGCCTGAGTAGTGACCCGCCGCTTCCCCACGGCGAGGTACTTTCAGTCCTTCTTTACGGAAAACCTTCGGAGGGCCTTGATTCCGGCGAACTGCAGTCGGTGACCTCCGTCGAAGCAGCCCTTCAGGAAAGGGCAATCACGCTTGCTTCATTCTATCTCCTCGCCTCCACCCCCATCGAAAGTGTCGGCTATAATCCTGAAGCCGGCGAATTTTCCGTTAAAGTGCGGTTAGGCGAGGGGACATCGTTCAATCTCACCGTTCCCGAAAAAGGCAGGGTGAGCCCGGGAATTCGTAAACGCCTCGGTCGCTCCTGGAGCATCACAACTCAGGTTTTCGATCCACTCGATCCGGCAAGGCAGACGCTCTCGGCATTTCTCGAATGGCGGCACCGGTACTGACGATCGCGCCGCGCAGAATTCCTGGGCGCACGCGCAATAAAAATGGTATGAAGCGGTTGAGGCCTGTTGGGAGGGCTGGAGCGCCGCCCCGAACTCACACCCGAACTCCCGCCCGAACCCGGATAAGCTTATGACTCTTTCACTCCAAAACGTCTCGAAACAATACGGAGCAAATCTTCTCTTCGACAACGTGAACGCGCAGATCGGCTATCATTCCAGAATCGCCCTGATCGGCCCGAACGGCAGCGGCAAAAGCACTCTCCTGAAGATCATTCTGAATCAGGAGTCTCCTGACAGCGGTGGGGTACAAAAAGCCAAGCACCTCGCGATCGGTTATCTCGCCCAAGAAGTCCCGAAATTCGCCGGACGGTCGATCCTCGAGGAAGTGCTTCGACTCGATGGAAGACGTGAAGAACTCCTCCTTTCAAAAAGGGAACTTGAGGAGAAGTTTGCGGTCGCTTCGGGGCTTCGGGAGGGGGATCCGGACCTCGATCATTACGCGCGAGTTCTCGAGGAACTTGAGCACCTCGACGAGTATCGGATCGAGTCGAGGGCGAAAGAAATTCTTACCGGCATGGGCTTCAAAGCCCGCGATTTCGGTCGAAGTCTGCATGAATTCAGCGGCGGTTGGCTGATGAGAGTCGCGCTCTCCCGTGTTCTTCTCATGGACCCCGATCTCATGCTCCTCGACGAACCGACCAACCATCTCGACCTCGAATCCCTGCTCTGGCTCGAGGAATTTCTCAGATCGTACACCGGTGCCATGCTTCTCGTCAGCCACGACACCGCTTTTCTGAACCGCATCGTCGATGAAGTTTATGAGATCGATCAGGCCAAGCTGTGGACCTACCGCGGCAACCTTCACTCTTATGCCAGTCAGAAACAGGAAAGGCTGACACTCTTACGCGCGCAACATGCCAATCAGCAGGCAAAAATAGCCGAAATCGAGGCTTTCGTCGCGCGGTTCGGCGCGAAAGCCACAAAGGCGCGGCAAGCCCAGAGCCGGCTGAAGCAACTTGAGAAAATGGAACTGATCGAGCTTCCCGAAGACCGCTCCTCCATTCGATTTCATTTTCCTCCGGCCCCGCACAGCGGCAAGGAAGTGGTCACGCTGAAAGGCGCCTCGGTGAATTTTGGCGAAAAGAAAGTGCTCGAAAATCTCGATTGGGTGATTCAACGCGGCTCCAGAATCGCGATCGTCGGGGTCAATGGTGCCGGTAAAACCACTTTGCTGAGACTCCTTGCCGGAAAGCTCGAACCGAGCGGAGGACTCGTCAAACTCGGGCACGCCGTGGTTCCCGGGTATTATGCCCAGCTGCAGGCTGAAAGTCTTGACCTCCGAAAAACAATTCTCGAAGAGCTCGAACAGGTCGCGCCTGACCTTCCGGTCGCGCGGGTCCGTTCGATCGCGGGAGCGTTTCTCTTTACGGGAGACGCGGTTGAAAAGAAGTGCGCCGTACTTTCGGGAGGCGAAAAAGCCCGGGTGGCGCTCGCCAAGCTCCTCCTCTCACCGTCGAATTTTCTCATCCTGGATGAACCCACGAATCACCTCGATGTTGAATCGCGAGGAGTTCTCCTCGATGCGCTCGCCGATTATCAGGGTACGCTTTGTCTTGTCTCGCATGACCGCGATTTCGTCACTCCGCTGGTCGACACGATCCTCGAGATCACCCCGTCGCCTGAAGCAGGGCATGGCTCAACAGCGCGCCTGCTCATCGAGGACTATCAGGCCTACCTGGACAGGAAGAGCAGGGAAATCCGGGAAACACGACGAACCGACGGGCCGCGAATCGACCAGAAACAGGCGGAACCCGTCTCGGCCGCTCCCAAGGGCCCTTCCAACAACAAACTTCGCGCATGGCGCGCGGAACGGGACACGATCGAACTCGAAATCGCCAGAATGGAAGGACGCGAAGGCGAACTCAATTCCCTGCTGGCTGATCCCGAACTCTACAACGATAAGGAACGCTCGCGGGGCCTGATCGAAGAACACCGGCTCCTGCATCTCACGATCGCCGAAAAAATCGCCCGCTGGGAAGAACTCTGCGGTCTGCTCGGTGATGCTTGACCTGACTCAGCCAGCCCGCTTCAGCGGTTCCTCTCTCGCGAGCAGGCCCTGCCAATACGGGTCGGAACCGATTGTCTCACGCGCTCGGAGGGCTTCGATCCACGCCGCGACTGGCTCCGGAATCTGCTCTCTTCCGAGCCCCGGAAGCCGGTCCAGGACGATCATCCATGGCGCGAATGCGATGTCGGCCATGCTGAAATTCCCAAGCAGGAATTTTTTTCCTTTCAGCTCACGTGACAGGTACTCGAGCACCGGCATGATCGCCGCGCGTGCCTTCTCCTGTTCTTCCTCGCGACGGGTTTGTCTCAGCCGGTAAAACGGCCCAAGAAAGTCGGCATCACAGGACTCGATCAACAACCGGATCTTCGCGCGTTTTTCGGGAAGCCACGTCATGAGCGACGGCTCGGGAAAGCGGTCATCCAGATACTCCGAGATAATCGCCGATTCACGCACAACAAACCCGTTTTCCTCGATAATGGGTACCAAACCCCGAGGATTCAATCGGGACACTTCCTCAGGCGGGGCGTTCAAGTCAACCTCGACGCTTTTATACGGGACGCGTTTTTCTTCGAAAACAATCCTCACTCTGGCACAAAACGGACACTCCTTCGCATGATAAAGCGTGATCATCCGTTACTCCTTTCCGGTCTCCTTCACCATCTTCTTGAAATCCCTGTCGGCGGCCTTGTAAGCTTTTCCGAACGCGTTCAATTGCTTGCCTTCAGGATGACAGGTCTTGCACGTCGCGTTTTTTGATTCCGGAATTTTGGCCTCTTTCAGCTTTTTTAAATCCCCGGGGTTACCAAAAGCCATGATGGGAAAAAGGATCGAGGCCACTATGAGAATGGAACGTGTCATAAGTTCTCCCTGGTCCGTTCATCGGGTTCTACAGACTTAATCACGGTTCATGCCAAGCCGGTCGCAGGCATTCAGGCCGCCCGGCCTACGATTTCCCTCACATAAGGCAGAAGGTCACTTTCATTCGCTTCATAGAGGTCGAGCGGAACAGTTCCAGTCAGGCACTTGCGGGCGCACGCACCGAGGTGATTCTGAAAAATCGTCAGAAGATGCTGTTCCGCGCAGATGACCAGGGACGAAAACGTGCCGTTTTCACAATCCCTTTCGAGTTGACCGGCAAGCCGGGCCACGTATTCGGAGGCGGCTTTGGTTTCGACTTCGGGCCACTCTCTCGGCGAATCAACGTCGGCCAGGTCATCTTCATCACGAAAATCCTCGAACTGAGTTCGAGTGGCTGGGCGCGGGAGTTCACGCGCGAATCTGACGCGTTCCGGTTCGCCCTGCAGACTTCCGTACCAAAATAGCCGAGCTCCCCACAAATTAGCGCAGAGTATCCAAGTCGCCATCCGTTCTGAAAGCTGCAACCAGCACGCCATGCCGGCCAAACTGGTACGCGGCGGGCCGTCAGCAGGGACTAATCACCAAAGCAAATTCCAAGATCACGCCCGGTCAAAATTGTGTCGCAATGGAGCGGAACCGTTTTCATCCTGCGCGTGGCTTCTTCGAGAGGAACATAGCGAACAGTCGGCGGATCGAGCGCGACCATGACACCGGACTGTCCCTCCTCGAGGGCACGCACCGCCGCCGCACCAAACCGCAAGGCAATCAGGCGGTCGAAGGTCGTCGGCGTACCGCCGCGAAGCAAGTGCCCCAGAACGACCAGCCGTGTTTCCTTGCCCGTCAGACTCTGAAGTTCCTTTGCCACTTTCTCCCCGACTCCGCCGAGCCGCTCAGCCCGGCCGATTTCCTTTTCGATAACGCTGTGGACGCCGCCTTTCGCCACGGCCCCTTCGGCGACAACGACGATCGCGTAGCTTCGGCCCTGTGCTTCCCTCTCCTTGATCTTCATCACGACGCTGTTCAGATCATAAGGAATTTCAGGAATCAGAATCGCATCAGCCGCTCCCGAAACCCCCGAATTAAGGGCAATCCAGCCCGCGTAGCGTCCCATGACTTCAACCACCATGACCCGATGGTGAGATTCGGCGGTCGAATGCAATCGATCCAGACACTCCGTAGCGAACGATAAAGCGGTATCGAAACCGAACGTCGCGACAGTCTGATCGAGATCGTTGTCGATGGTCTTGGGAACGCCGATGACGGTAAGACCTTTTTTTGCGAGAACGTTCGCGATGGACAGCGAACCGTCTCCACCGACCGAAATCAGCGAATCAATCCCCTGACTCCGAAGCGCCGCGATCAATTCGTCCGAACGATCCACTTCCCGAACCGTGCCGTCAGAACCCAGAACGGGAAAATGGAGTGGATTTCCGCGATTGGTGGTTCCGAGAATTGTTCCCCCAAGATGGGTGATTCCGCGCACGGAATCGCGGCTGAGATTGATCAAGCCTCCCTGCGGGTATTTTTCCGGCATGAGAATTCCGTTGAATCCGTCACGGATTCCGCAGCATTCCCATCCTCGCTTCAGAACGGCCAGGACCACCGCACGAATTACCGCATTCAAGCCCGGCGCGTCTCCGCCGCCGGTGCAAATCGCAATTTTCCTCATCTCGGTTCCCCCCTCACGTTTGATCTATGATGACTTATACTGCCATATTCCGGATTTTTTGTTGAGAATCATTTGATTCGCGACAACGACTTGCCCGAAAGACAAGGCGCCGTCGTTGGGTGAGAGTCTTCGATGAAAGATTGTCTTCAGTCCTTCGGCCTCGAGCCCTTGAATCAGATTCTCCAGAAGGTATTCATTCAAAAAGCAACCGCCACTCAACGCGACCGTACGGATCGAGTACCGTTCCGAAATCCGCTGAACGGCCTTCACAGCTCCTCGGACGAGCGCGTCGTGAAATTTTCTGCTGATCAGGCCCGCGCTGCCGCCTTTCCGGAGGTCTTTCGCGATGTCCTGGATCACGGGTCTCCAGTCGATTTCCAACTCCCTCCCCCGCTCCTCAATCGCGAACTCATACTGATCCTGCCCCGCGGGATCGTTGTCGATGGCCTGTTCCAGTTCAATTGCCGCCTGTGCATCGTAACGAGCCTCGCGAACAATTCCCGTAAACGCCGAGACCGCGTCAAACAGCCTTCCGCAACTCGAACTCGAAAAGCAATTGAGCTTCTTATCAAGCATCTGCTGGACCACCGAGATCCGATCCTCAGGAATATCCGACAAAAAGCTGAATCCGGCGGTTTCAATCCCGCTCTCATGTAAGTACGCGAGCGCGATCCTCCAGGGGGACTTGACAGCCCGGTCTCCTCCGGGAAGCAAAACATTTCGAAAATGCCCGACCCTGAGAAAATCACGCCGGTCAGCGAGAAGTATTTCCCCGCCCCAAATCGTCCCGTCAGTACCGTAGCCGGTTCCGTCAAAAGCCAAACCGATGACCGGCTCCGTTTCAAAAGCATCCTCCATGCATGCCGCGATATGCGCATGATGGTGCTGAATCGCGAAGACCCGTCCCTGTTTGCTCAATTCCTTGAACGTTTCCTTCGTCCATTTCGTCCCGAGGTAATCGGGGTGCAAATCGTGCGCGACACAATCGGGCGCCAAATTGAAAAGTTTCGAGAAGTGCGCCACGCCCTCCGCGAGGGCCTGGAGAGTCGAAATATTTTCGAGATCACCGATATGGTGTCCGAGAATGGCTTCGCCGGTCTTTGCATGCGCTTCGCGGGTTTCGCGGGCCAGACAAAAAGCGTTCTTAAGCTCACCGCCCACTCCGAGAATTGTCGCGCCGAATGCTCCGTTCGTTCGGAGCCCTTCCGGGGCATAGCCCCGGCTGCGACGCAGAAAATACGGTTTTTTGCGGAAAAGTCGCATTACCGAATCGTCGCACCGGACATGAATTTCCCGGTCATGGAACAAGAAATAGTCAGCGATGTGCCCGCCCCGTTCGCCGTCTTTGTCAGATATCTCAGGCATTCCCAACCGGGAAACAGCCTCTTCGTTAGTATAGGCAATCGGCTCGTCGCTCCGGTTTCCACTGGTCATGACGAGTGGCCCGCCGAACGATTTCACCAGCAGTTCATGAAGGGGACTGTAGGGAATCATCACCCCAAGGGAATGGTTCCCAGGGGCAACGGCTTCTGCCAAAGGAGCCCCCGCTGAAGTTCGCTTTCTTACAAGGACTATCGGGCTCCCACTGGAATGCAGAAGCTCAGCTTCGGCATACGATATTTGCGCAAACGCCGAAGCGGAATCGATATCAGGAAACATCACGGCGAAAGGTTTAGCCTCCCTGTGCTTCCGGCTCCGGAGAAGCTGAACGGCCTTTTCATTTCGCGCGTCACAAGCAAGGTGAAAACCGCCGATTCCCTTGATCGCGACAATCGCGCCCTGTTTGAGCAACGAGGCACAACGTTCGATAATCGTCTTGTTCCGGTTGAAATAAACCGGGACCTGAACCGGCTTCCCGCCCGCGTCGGCAAGCGTGAGCTGCGGGCCGCATTGCGGGCACGCGTTCGGCTGCGCGTGAAAACGGCGATCATCGGGGTTGTCGTACTCCGCCTGACAGCTCGAGCACATCTTGAAAGCCGACATCGTGGTATGCCGACGATCGTAGGGCACATCCTGAACAATCGTGAATCTCGGCCCGCAATTCGTGCAGTTCGTGAACGGATAAAAAAAACGCCGGTCCTCGACGTCCCAGATCTCCCTTCGACAGTCATCGCAGATCGCGAGATCGGGCGACACCGGAACGAACTTTGAAGTCGAAGCCGCCGGGCTTTCGCGGATGTCGAAGCCCTTGTATCCTTTCCAATCAGACTCAGCAGCTTGGACGTTCTCGACTTTGGCGGCCGGGGGAGCTTTTCGAGAGATATCGTCGACAAAGGTTTTCAGGGCCTCCTGCGTACCTTCGACTTCGATCGTCACGCCACGGTCGTGATTAAAAACAAAACCGGCCAGCCCAAGTTCCTGGGCCAGCCGGTAAATGAATGGACGAAAACCCACTCCTTGAACAATCCCGGTGACTTCAATACGGTAAGTGGATTTTCTGAATCGTGGAACCATCCCTTGGCAATATAACCCGGATCAGTGGACGTATGCACCCATGATCATGGCGGCCAAATGGAAAGAGAAAGAGTAGCAGGCTTCCCCCTCAAGGGCATAGCTGACGGTCTCGCCATTAATGACGGCGGTGTACGTCGGATTCACGAAATGCCCGTTGTTTAACGGGCCGCTGATCGCGACGACGACCTCCTGCCCGTTGATCTTCAGGATGAGTTTGTTCTCTTCTTTCACCACGCGAACGAAATAGAGACTCGTTTCCTTGACCTGATTGTCGACCGTATGACGGATGACGCCGCCAATCGCTCCGTCTTCGGCTTTCTTGAACACGGCTTTCACGATCTGCTCGTCTCTTCTCATGATGAGTTCAGAGCTGAAGGTCTCCTCGTCAACATATCCCCACACCAAGAAATTCTTAATCGAGCCGGCGATCGCATGATCATAAGTTTTCAAATCGATTTGCGTTCCCTTAATGGTCGAAAGTGAGTGCTCCTCGGCAAAAACTGACAGCGAAGCAAGCATGACCGAAATCGCGACAAGAATTGAGCGGTAAAAAACAGATTTCATTATTGATCCCCTCCTTCGGGTATTTGCATCAACTAACCGTTTTTTTTGGCCGTCCGCAAGTAAATCTTCGATATTGACTGTTCAAGCAATCTATTGAATAATCTTCGATACCATGCCGAAACGAACCGAAAACCGTTCGCCTCACCCAGTTCACGAAGTCTATGTGAAGATAGGAAAGATCGCCCAGACCCTCGGGTCTCCGGCCCGGCTGAAGATCCTCCAGCTCCTGTCGCAATCTCCGAGAAGCGTCGAGCAGATCAGCGAAGCGACCGGAGAGTCCATCGCTAACACATCGCAGCATCTCCAGCGTCTCGCCCGAGAAGGACTTCTGGCCGTCACCCGGCAAGGCCTGATGCGCATTTATCGGATCAAAAGTCCCAACGTGACCGCCCTCTGGGAAAATCTCCAGGATCTCGCACAGGAACTCTCACAAGAGTTGACCACCGCCGAAACCGAGATCACGGACGCGACCCTCCGTTCGCCCCTTGGCGCAAAAGAAGTCATGGAAAATGTGAGGAAAAACAGGGCAGTTCTGGTCGATGTACGTGAGTTGTTCGAATCCGCTGAAACGCCTGTTTCGGGCGCTAAGGCGATTCCGTTCGAGTCGCTGAAACAGGAACTGAAAAGCTTCCACAAGGACAAACCGGTTTACGTGTTTTGTCGGGGACGCTACTGTGAACTCGCAAGCCAGGCGGTCCGGTTACTTCGAAATGCCGGCTTCAATGCCTTTCGCCTGCGGGAAAGCTCCTACCGGCTCAACCAGCTCGCGGCCGATCGCGAACGCTAACGCGAACTCACCCCCCCAGAATCGACCGAAGGCGAGTTCGGCCCTCACCCGATTCCTGGCGTCTGAAAAGCAATCCGAACGCGGCCCCCATGACTAACGCACCGGCAAGCCCCTGCATCGGATGGCGTCGGATGTAGGAAATCGGTCGCTCGAGCTTTGCGGCGACAAGCCCGGCACTCTCCGCGAAATCCGAAGTTCCCTTTGCACTCTCGTCAAAAGCTTTCAAGACGTGTTCAACCACGCGATCCGCGGCTTCGATTGCACTCTCGATCTGATTCACGGCATTTCCGATCCCGTCCTTCAGCCTTCCTGCACCGGAATCTATTTTTGTTTTGAGTTGAACAACAGCCTCATCGAGTTGCTGAAACCCCTCTGCCGTTCCCTTACCCTGATCCGAATCAACCATCGCAGCCTCCCGCGCGCCAGCGCCTCGTTTGTGGGTTTGCAATGGCTATTCCAGCTCTTTTTTTGCCCTTTCAAGATCCCGAAGCTCCCGCCAGCCTGCGGCAAGCGGCACCCAACGGGGCCAGCGCGCACCGAGCACGATCTTGGGCGAGTGCGATGCGAGCCACGCGAACAGCGCATATTTCGCGAGTCGGCCGAACCAGACCATGACGAAGATACTCAGGACGGGTACGCGTGCGAGCGCCGCAATCGCGACGGCGGGTTGTTGGGGCAAGGGACTCAAGGCGATCACCGCTAACGCCGGTGCGCCGTATTCGTAAATGGTATTTTCTGAACGCGCCCATGCCTCGGAATGAAAAATAAAAGGAAGCCAGTGATGCATGATCTCGGGGCCGAAGTATTGAAAAGCACCGGCAAGGAGCAATGCGCCGAGCGCGGAACCGGTCACGATCCAAAGGCAAATCCCGATCCACCGCTTGGGCCGAAGCAACACGGCCGAAATGAGAATGCCCTCTGTCGGGATCAACAGAAGAAAAAGATCGAGCAAGGCGAATGCGGCGAGCAACGGCACCGCCCAGGGCCGATCCACCCATCTTTCCAAGTGGCAGATCGAATTCCGGAAGTATCGCAAGAATCTCGTCATGCCGGGCGTCAGCTCATGCCCACGATTCGATATTCGCGAACCCCGTCGCGCAAATCGATTCGCACGGTCTCACCGGCCCGCCGCCCCAAAATAGCATCGCCAATCGGCGACTGCGGCGTAATGACCTGCACGGGCAGTCCGTCGACGCTGGTCACCAGACCTCCCCCTCGCGGCGCGATGAAATAGAAGGCGCGAACCCCGTTCAGCTCCATTTCGACCAGGGACGCCGGACAAACGACGTCATCAGCGCCATACGTCCGCTTAGGCAAAAACCGATACATCAGAATGAGGCCCTTCATTTCCTCGGCCCGGCTGAAATCACGCGCTTCCATCAAAGAGGCCCGTTCTTCCTCAAGGTACCGGGAAATCTGCTCGATGACTTTTCCTTTGTCCATCATCTCAGTCGATGCCAAAAACGAGCCCGCAATCGGGACATTCTTTGGAAACGGTGGAAAACTGAGTTCCGCACGCGGGGCAGCGAGCCGTCCC
This sequence comes from Bdellovibrionota bacterium, assembly GCA_035291325.1. Classification (GTDB taxonomy): domain Bacteria; phylum Bdellovibrionota; class UBA1018; order UBA1018; family UBA1018; genus XYD1-FULL-55-31. The sequence goes on from DATDSK010000177.1 coordinate 17,851, forward strand.
GCGTTCCGGGTCATATACTTCGTTGGCCAACTCCGGATCAAACTCGAGCCCATCGAAAACACGTGACTTCTCGGCTTCAAGAACCTCGCGGATCGCCGGAAGATCCTTCTCGCGCGCGAACACCTCGACGGTGATCTTGCACCCTTTTTTGCAGCTTTCGGGGTTACTCGCGAGCGTCACCTGTATGCCGCGTTCGTCGAGGAGTGCCTGAATGCGCTTGCCCTCCGCGTAC
>DATDSK010000178.1:0-2189 GCA_035291325.1 Bdellovibrionota bacterium
ATTCGCAGCCGGGGCAGCGGCCAAGCCACTTCGCGCTTGTCTGGCCGCAGTTCTGACACGAGTACTGCGTTTTTATTTTCATGGTTTGTACGTCACTCTCGCCACGGCGCGATTCCAGCGTCCTTTGGCCTGTTCACGTTCGTCGGGGCTGATGGCGGGATAGAAGGAACGGTCTTCCTTCCAGGTTTTCTCGATATCCGAAAGATCCGTCCAAAGTCCCGCGCCGAGCCCGGCCGCGAAAATGGCGCCGAGACTCGTGGTCTCGAGGTATTTCGGCCTTTTCAGTTTTACGCCAAGGACATCCGACTGGAACTGCATGAGGAGATCATTGGCGGAAGCCCCGCCGTCGACATTCAAGCTCGTCAGAGGCTTCCCGAGATCCTGCTCCATCGCGCTCAGGATCGCCACGTTCTGAAACGCAATCCCCTCGAGCACGGCGCGCGCCATGTGCCCGCGGGTGGTTCCCCGGGTGATTCCGGTGAACATCCCCGTTGCGTTGGCGTCCCAATAGGGGGCGGCCAGGCCGGTGAGCGCCGGCACGAAAACGACGCCATCGCTGGTGGGAACGGATGCGGCAAGATCCTCGATTTCAGCTGACGAGTCGATGAACTTGAGTCCGTCGCGGACCCACTGCACGGCCGCGCCGGCGATAAAGGCGCTTCCTTCGAGCGCATAGGTGTAGTTGTCTTCGCTGAGCGCCCAGGCGACTGTCGAGACGAGGCGATGTTTGCTCCGGGCCGGCTTGCGGCCGGTATTGAGAAGCAGGAACGCGCCGGTTCCGTAGGTACATTTCGCGGAACCTTCCTTTACACAGGCCTGACCGAGCAACGCCGCCTGTTGGTCGCCGAGAACTCCGGTAACGGGGATTCCGTCAGGCAGCCCAGCGAAATTCTTGGTGACCGCGAAAATCCCCGTCGAAGGCTGCACGTCGGGCCAGATTTCCATCGGGATTTTGAGAGTCGAGCAGAGTTCCTGATCCCATTTGTGCTGGGTGAGGTGAAAGCAAAGCGTCCGGGAAGCATTGCTTGGTTCCGTGACATGGACCGTTCCGCCCGAAAGGCGCGCGAGGAGATAGCTGTCGATCGTCCCGGCGGCAAGTCGTCCGGCTTTATGAGCCGACTGGATCACGGGCCAGTTCCGAAGCGCCCAGGCGGCTTTAGTTCCGGAAAAGTAGGGGTCGATGAGGAGACCGGTTTTTTCCTGGAAGAGAGTTTCCGTTCCCGCCTTTCGGAGTTCGTCGCAAAGCTCCGAGGTGCGGCGATCCTGCCAGACGATTCCCCGCGCGAGCGGTTCGCTTGTCTTGCGGTCCCAGAAACAAAGCGTCTCGCGCTGGTTCGTGATTCCGATTGCCTGAATCCTGCGGACGTCGGAATGTTTTGTCACTTCGCGCACGGTCTGCAGGACCGTGCTCCAGATGTCATCGAGATCGTGTTCCACCCACCCCGGCTTCGGAAAGTGTTGATCGAAATCAACGCTCGCTTCAGCGATCTTGTTCAGCGAAGTGTCCATCAGAATGGACGTTGTTCCTGTCGTGCCCTGATCAATCGCGAGAATCGTGTCCATAAAGTTCCCTTTCCATTTTCCATACCTTTACGAGGCGGATGGGGGCAAGGTGAGTCCGAAAGCAAAATGAGCTTTTGGCCTGATCGTAGTGATGAGCTGTTCGCACCGATATAACTCTGTCATATCGAATGGTTAGATAAGTCTACCACATTGCACGTCGTCCAGCACGATGATTGAAATTTGGGGTCCCGCGTGCTACGCCCTAGTGAATTAAGATAGCGCTGCCCCGACTGACCAGTACCCAGCCGCAAACTCGGGGCGCCGGAGCTTTTCAGGAGATTCCCGATGGAAAAAAAATTTCCCACAGTGGAAATCGATGTCAATCAGTGCAAGGGCTGCGCCCTCTGTATTGAAAACTGTCCTCAGAAGGTACTCAGCCTTTCAATCGCGTATAACCGGTTAGGATATCAGTACGCCGAATACAAAGGCCAGGGCTGTTCCGGTTGTGAGGCATGCTTCTATGCGTGTCCCGAACCGGGCGCTATCACGATCATCAAAGAGAAGAAGAGGGCTGCATTATGAAAAAAGAGCTCATCAAAGGCAATGAAGCCGTGATCAAGGGCGCGATTCTCGCGGGATGCACCCATTATTTCGGTTATCCGATCACTCCCGCGAGCGAGATCGCC
>DATDSK010000179.1:0-13385 GCA_035291325.1 Bdellovibrionota bacterium
TTTTTTTACAAGGCGTTTGCGAGCGGCCGCATCCTTCTTCTTGCGCTTTACGGAGGGTTTTTCATAGGCCTCGCGTTTGCGGACTTCCGAAAGGATGCCTGCTTTTTCACACTGCTTTTTGAACTTCTTCAGGGCGGCTTCAAACGAGTCGCCATCACGAATTACGATTCCAGGCATTGATTTCACCCCCTTTCGAAATGGTAAGAGTTGAGAGTTCTTTGCTTATCCGGCTTTACCCGAAAAAGCCAGTATGAAGTCCCGCGTTCCGGGGTGCTATTCAATGCCCCGGCGCGCGATCTTCCGGCCAGAGGGCGACGACCATTCCGCCACCTCCGGCTCCGGTCAGCTTTACGGCGAGTGCGCCGTTCTGCAGCAGGTCCTCTTCCAGGTGTCTGGCTTCGTTCGGAACGAGCCCCCAGGAATAAAAGCACTCCTGAGCCCCCTTCATTGCCCGGGCGATCAGCTCGAGCCCTTTTTGCCGGAAGTCCGGAGACTCGGAGCGATCGTAGAGGACTAAGCCTTCGAGAGCATTGCGGGAAGCCGCTCCCATCGCTTCATCCACCTGCATCGCGAGAACCGGGCGTTCCTGCCGGAATTGTTCAACCTGCAGGATGCATTGGCTTGTCCGGGCGCGCAGCCCGGTGTCGTGGAAGGTGAATCGGGGCAAGCGTTTGATGCCGAGCGGCTGAGGTTCCCGGCCGCGGACGAACGCGATCGGCTGGCTGGAGAGGATGACGGAGACGTCCATTCCGCTGCTTTGGCCATGGAAGCGGTGTTCTAATTGCGTTGCGAACTCAAGCCAGCTTTCCTTCGCGATCGAGAGAGGTTCCGAGAACCATTTCGTCAGCGCCACACAAAGCGCGGCAGAGGAGCCAAGCCCCGCTCCTTCCGGGATCGTGCTTTCTATTTCGAGCGTCCCTTTCGGGCGGGTGAAGGATTTTCCCTCCTCCTGCCAGTGGTCTTCGACCGAATTCAAGAGCTCTTGGATGAGATTTTGGGCGGAAGCGGGAACAACCGTGAAGCCGCCTGATCGGTCCTCAGACGGCCTGAATTTCAAACAGAGTGATTTTTCAGTGAGCGGGATCGCGACCGCCGTCCCGCCCCGGAGTACGGAATGCTCTCCCGCGAGAACCCACTTCCCGCAGACGCGGGTTTCGAATGCTCGCCACATCAGAACATCCCCTCCGGCTCAGCGCCGGTCCCGGGGTGATCCTCGAGGATCGGCCAGCCCGCGAATTGTTTCCTGAGGCGTTCGCGCCATTGCGCCGCGCGGGATGCTTCGACCGTAACGTGGATGTTCGGTCCCGCGTCCATGGTCACAATGGGGCCGAAGCCTACAGTCGCAATTTCACGAGCGAACCACTGAAGGGCTTCGATTGTGCCGGGCTGCCAATACGAGAAGGGCTCGGAAGAAGTGTGAAACAGCGAGTGCATCTCCCAGGCTTCAGACCAGGTCAGGCGAGAAATGCATTCGAGATTTCCTTTTTCGAGAGCTGTTCTGAGTTCAGCCACGCGAGCGGTTGTCCGCGCGATTCGGCCGTCCCAGAGGGGCGAAGACTTGATCCGGCGATGGGCTTCGCTGGACGACACGCTCTTCTTTTCCCGTGAAACCAGGAGAACGAAATGCGCAAGGGACGGGAGCGCGCTTTTGAGCGATTCAGTGGTTTCTCCGTTCCACAGGACCCAAGGCCCCTCGAAAGATCGGCACGAGCTTCCCGAACCCTGGCGCGAAAGCGCCGCGAAAGCGCGCCGGAGGCCGGGGTCTTTCCATGCGCGTTCGAAGGTGTCCCGTTCGCGCGAGAAGGCGAGGGCGACCGCGACGGTGATCGCGGCGAAGCTCGAAGCGCTCGAGGCGATTCCGGAAGCTTCGGGAAACGTATTGGCGGTTTTCAGGCTGAGCGTCCGCGGGCTTTCGCTGAGGACCGGGACACCATGACGGTTCAGAATTGCCGGAGCGGCGAGCGCCACTCGACGGGCGTGTTCGACGGCGCGCTCCATGCCGCGTTGTGAAAGCGACGGAACATGGGCCTCGTACGGCGGCGAGGTCTTGATGCGAGGGGATTCGGGAATCCAACGAATCGTGAGATCGGAATTGCTTTGCGCGAGGTCGCCGATTTCGGCGTAGGAGCAAAGCGCATTCAGGGTGAGGGAGAGACTCGGGTTTTCGGGAATATTCAAACTATGATCTTTCTTTCCCATGTATTTGATGAGGGCGATGTTCGAGGGCGCCCGGGCGATATGGGTGCGGGTCATTGCGGCAGTTCCTCGTGAGTCGCGAGAATTCCCGGTTCGCGGTTCAGCCCCGCTGACGCGAGATGAAGGCCGCGGGCCTTCGCTGCAGTGATTATTTGAGCGTGAACCGGCTTCGGCGCCAGAACGAGAACCGCATCATTGAGGAGCGCGCCGGCTCCCTTGACTCCGAGCACGCCCGGGATTCGGCTGAGCGTCTCGCGATCCTGCGTGGCGGCTTCGGATTCCAGGCCCGCTTGATTGAGAACAGCGGCATAGCTACTCATGGCAGATCCGAGTTTTACCGCGTCGTTTTCACGAATGGCTTCGATTCCGCCGGTAAGCGGAGTCAGGAGCTGAAGGAGAAACGAGGAATTCTTCTGAAAAAGGTTCTTTCGTGCCAGCGTTTGCAGATGCTCGTGAGTGATGACCTTGCGGCCGGCTTGGCCCGTGGCCGTGAACACGAGGAGCTTCGACCAGTCGAAGGCATCCCAAAGGTCTTCGCAAACCGGATCGCCCTGAAAGCGGATCACGCCACCGTGCCATTGCGCAACGAGATCCGCTCCGCTCGGCGGGACCGGGTTCCCGGCCGTGAGGTCCCGATATTCGCGCCAGACGGATTGCCATGAATCATTCGCTCCACGAAAGGCGGCGTGGAGCAGGGCAAACTGGCCTGTCGAAGCGCCGAATCCGCCATTCCCGCGGAACGGGTCGAAAAACCTGAAGCGTTTGTCGCTTTCGTTACGGGCAACGGAATTCAGAAAACGTCCCGCGGGGCTTTCGGCGTGGAAAACCTCGGCAGGACCCGTTCCGCAACGACGCAATTCGAACCGCGGACCGAGCGAAGCAATCACACCCGGCAGAGCGCCGAGAACCGCGTACTCTCCGAGCAGGAAAACCTTGCCTGGAATCGAATAGCTCACGCGGGCAGCTTCAGAGTACGGCTGCGCTGTGTTCTCCGACACGGATTGCCTCGAGAATTTCTTTTGCACGGGTCAGGTTGATTCGTTTTTCGACTCTGAGAACTTCCGCGAGCCGGTCGCGAACTTCCGCGATTTCGTGAATCTCGGCTCCGGCCGCGATCGCGAGATTCGCGGCATGAAGTTGCATGTGGCCTTTCACGATTCCAACGGTCGCGAGTGCTTTCAGGGCGCCGAGGTTTTGGACAAGCCCGACGGCCGCGCAGATCCTGGCGAGATCTTCGGCTTTCGAAACCTTGAGCATCTTGAGCGCGATCGGCGCGAGCGGGTGGAGGCGTGTGACGCCGCCGACGATCCCGACGGCGAGGGGTACCTCGATTTTGCCGACCAGATCGGTGCCTTCCATGTGCCAGGCGGTTACGGGCTGGTAACTCCCTTTTCTGGCGGCATACGCGTGAACACCGGCTTCGACCGCCCGCCAGTCATTCCCCGTGGCGATCAGAATCGGATCAATCCCGTTGAGCACACCTTTGTTGTGGGTGGCGGCCCGATAAGGGTCGGCCTGGGCAAAGAGTGTTGCTTCTTCGATGCCCTTTCCGACGGTCGGGTCGACATTGCGGACGATGACTTCGGCAACGGCGAGTTTGGTGTCCACGAGGTTCGAGAGGATGCAGAGGCCGACTCGCTCTCCGCTGATCTCCTCGACTCTCGGCTTGAGGGCTTCGCAAACCTGATTGATGAGATTGGCTCCCATCGCGTCGCACGGATCACAGAGGATGTGGAGGACGAGCATGGTCCCGTCTTCTGAAGGGCGCTGAATCTCGCGGATCGCGATGTCGTGAACGCCTCCGCCGCGTTCAACGAGGGACGGAATGCAGGCATTCGCGAGTCCCATCAGGATTTCGCGCTTTTCGTGGAGGGCCCGCCGGGCGTGCGTGACGTTGCGGACATTCGGGAGCTGAACCTGGCCGATGATGAGGGAACCCTTGGAATAGGTTCTGATGCTGCCTTCGCGCCGGATCCACTTCGCGGTCGCGCTCGCGGCGGCGATGATGGAAGTTTCCTCGACGGCCATGGGGATGAGGAGATCGCGGCCATCAATGGTGAAATTCGTGGCAACTCCGAGCGGAATCGGAAAATACCCGATCACGTTTTCGATGAGGTGTTCCGCGATGTCGAGCGAAAGGCTCTTCTTGCCCGAGATGGTATCGACTTCGTTTTGAGTCAATTCGCAGAGATCCTGCACCCGGCGCAGGCGTTCCGTACGCGAGATCCGGTGAAAGCCCTCGATCAAGTGGCGCTTCGTCTCCATGCGTTCTCCTTGTTTTTGAGTTCTGACGGGGTTTTACACCCTGTACAAAACAGCGCAACCCGTAATTCGTATTCCTGCTGCTCCATCCATCGGTTCAATTCCGCGGACCCGGCGAGGGCGACGGCGAGGGCCGGCTGTGCGTAACCGATGCGATCGGCTCCCAACGCGATCAGCTTTGCAGCGTCAAGGCCGCTCCGCACGCCTCCCGAACCCCAGATTTCGGTTTTGTTTGAGAGAATCTCCCGGGCGGAAAGCACGGAATCGGCGGTCGGCTCGCCCCAAGCCGCGAATGTCCGGGCAGCCGAGGCCTTAATGCTGGTTGGTTCGGCGCGAGCTCCTTCGATCCGAGCCCAGTGTGTGCCCCCGAGCCCGCTGATATCGAGGGCGGAGAGTGCGACTCCGCGGAGCTTCTCAAGGGTGGTGCATGAAAAGCCGCAACCGGTCTCTTTCAGGATCACGGGAATAGGGCTCGTTTTGCATAAAGTTTCGAGACGTTGCAGAGCCCCCTTGAAATGAGGCGTGCCTTCCTCCTGAATGGCCTCCTGGAGCGGATTCGTGTGCACAACGAGGCCGGCAGGGCGCAACTTCTGGATCAGTTCATCGAGTTTCTTGGTCGAAATCGTCGAAAGTTGCGAGATCCCGATATTCGCGAAAACCATCAAGTCTGGGAATTCACTTCTGAAACGGCCCCAGTCATCCGGGCTGTAAGAGGAGGATTCGGGAACATTCGTGTCGAGATCGCGGCGTTGAGAGCCTAATCCAAGCGCCCAGCCGCGATCGCTGCAGACCTTCCCCAGCGTACGGTTGATTGCCGCTGATTCAGAGTGTCCGGCGGTAATCGCCGCAACGAAAAAGGGCGTTCTTGTCGCCTGGCCGAGACAACTGGAATCGAGGCGAACTTCTTCGAGGTCGAGCTCGGGAAGAGCGTCGTGGTTCAGGTGAATGGAAGACAAACCGGATAGTGCCGTCGCCTGATTTTTTGCATCAAGGGCGAGGCGCACGTGATCCTGCTTTCGTCCTTCGAACTGCTGGATATCCATAGGGGCGACAACCTACATCATTTTAGCGTTGGAAGCGATATTAAAGTTGACGAATTAGGTCTGGTTGAAGGTTCCGGCTCCTCAGCTTTTGGAAGAGTAATTTTTATCTGAACGGGATACCTTAAGGGGTGGGGATTTAAGAACAAATAGTTAGTATTCATGAGGATCATGGCAACGGGGCACTCTATTTTTCACCGTTTTCGTTTTCGGATGCGCCGGCATGGGCAGGAGTTCGTGGTTTTGGCCACCGGAGGTCGTTTTCGCCCGCTGTTATTGACGGGGGTCATTGTTCTCGTTGTCACGCAGATGGTCGCGCTTTCGCCTGCCCAGCTTGAGGAAAACCCGTCGGCTCCCGCACTGATCGAGCCCGAGGCTTTACTGCAGGAAGAATCCGACACCGTGGCCACGGGTATTCCGAAAGGAAAGATCCCCGAGTACAGCGTTGATGAGTTTGACTATGTTTCGACCGTTGAAAGTGTCAAACAGTGGCACCTCATTGCCGAACGCGCTTTCCTGTTCAACGAAAACAAACTGGTCCATGCAAGGCGCGTCAAGGCTTTCCTGTTTGATCCGGACGGAAAGACTACTGTTGTCACTGGAAAAGAAGCCAAATACTTCATGAACCAGCGCGACCTTGAAATTTTCGGTGAGGTTCACGCGATATTCCCGGATGGTTTTGAGTTGACCAGCGAATACCTGCGTTATCAGCCGAATGAGCGGAAAATAGAAATTCCCGTGCAGCACATCGTAAATGGCGGCGGCAAGCAGAGCGATGGACAGGTGATACGGTTCCAAAGCATGGGGCTGGATTTCGCGATGGCTCACTCAAAGATCGTCCTGCCGAAGGGGGTTCAGTTCAGTCTGGCGAGACCTCAACCCGCGGCCGTCCCAGTGGCTCGTGAACACGCGCCCGAGCCTGCCCCCCGGTTGAAAGAAAAAGAAGAGGTCACGACTATTCAATCAGATCATTGCGTCATTGAACGCGACAAGCAGCTTGCGCATTTCACGATGTTCTCGACGCGGCCTTTGGATACCCGTTTCGTTCGCATTACGCAGCCGACCATGATTTCCCGGTCGCGAAGAGCTGACCTGAATTACGGTGATTACACCAAGATCCTGCAATACATGACCGCGCACGAAGATGTGCTGATCAAAGAGGTTGCGGAAACGGACGATCGGCTCGCGAATTCGAAACCGCGAAAGAAGCAGGATTCTTCCGAACAGCATTCGTTGCGGTACGCGACCAGCAGCCGTGCCGATTTTGATTCGCGTCGGGATATCATTGTGCTTTCCGGATTCCCGCAGGTATATCAGGATAATGATACGGTCACGGGAGACGTGATTCTCCTGCATCGTGATACAGATATCGTGGAGGTCGAGAACAGCAATGCCTTCAGTCAAGGGAACTGAACACGCGCCTGCCGTGAATTTGCTTCAGGCGGTCGAGCTCAAGAAAGCCTACAAAGGACGAAAGGTCGTCGAGGGCGTCAGTTTCGAAGTTCGTGCCGGCCAGGTTGTCGGCCTGCTCGGGCCAAACGGCGCCGGGAAGACGACATCGTTTTACATGGTCGTGGGTTTGATTCGGGCTGATGAAGGCCAGGTTCTCCTGAATGGGCAGGATATTGCCGATTGGCCGATGCATAAACGGGCTCAGAACGGAATCGCCTATCTCCCGCAGGAGGCTTCGGTCTTTCGGCGGATGACAGCAGAAGAGAACATCCTGACAGTGCTTGAAACGCTTCCTTTGACGAGCGCCGAAAGGCATGACCGGCTGACGCGCCTGCTCGACGAATTTAATCTGAACGGGATTGCCAAGCAGAAGGCGTACACACTCTCCGGAGGCGAGCGGCGCCGTGTCGAAGTCGCTCGAGCTTTGGCCCTGAATCCGGTATTTCTTTTGCTAGATGAGCCCTTTGCTGGAATAGATCCCATAGCTGTCAGTGATATCCAAAGAATGATTCAGGTGTTAAAAAAGCGGCAAATCGGGGTCTTGATTACTGACCATAACGTACGAGAAACCCTGGAAATTTGTGATTTGGGATATTTGTTGAATAGTGGTAAAATTTTTGAAAAAGGGACTCCCAGCGAGATTGCAAATAGCCGTACGGCACGGGAGACTTATCTTGGAGAGAACTTTCAATTTTAGAGCAGGGCAAAGTAGACACAAAAAATCATGGCATTAGAAATCAAACAAAGCCTCAGATTAAGCCAGCAGTTGGTCATGACGCCGCAGCTGCAGCAAGCGATCAAGCTGCTTCAGCTGAATCGGATGGAGCTGGCCGAGGTCGTCAACCAGGAGATGATGGAAAATCCTGTCCTGGAAGAACTTGCCGAAACCCCCGAGGGGGAGAATCAAACTCCCGCTGACGCGACCGCTGAAAATGCGGATCCCGAAGCCGAGCAGCGTCGAGATGAGGAATCTTTTGTAAAAGAGAAGCCGCAGGAAGAACAGCTGGTCGCCGGTAAGGATGATTTCAATTGGGAATCGTACGTCGAGGAGTTCAATTCGAGCTCGAGCTCGGCGCCGTCGATGCGCGAAATCAACGAGGAGCTTCCCAGCTTCGAGAATGTCCTGACGAAAACCACGTCGCTTGAAGATCACCTGGCCTGGCAACTTTCGATGGTCACCATGACTGATGCCGAGAAGAAGCTCGGTGAATTGATCATCGGGAATCTTTCGGATGACGGCTACCTGAACGCGAATCTCGAAGATATCGCCAAAGAAGCGAAGATCGAACTGGAGGATGCGGAAGAGGTTTTGAAAATCATCCAGAATTTCGATCCTCTCGGGGTGGGTTCGCGGAATCTTCAGGAGTGCCTCGCGATTCAGGCGAAGTTCATGAACCCGCGCCAGCCCTTGGTGGAACAGATCATCGAGCATCATCTGGGTGATCTGGAACGCAAGAATTATCAATCGGTCGCGAAGGCGTTAGGTGTTCCTCTCGACAGGATCATCGAAGCGACCCGTCTCATCCTGGAGTTCGAACCGAAGCCGGGGCGTTCCTTTCATGCAAGTGATACCCAGTACATTACGCCTGATATTTACGTGTATAAGGTCGCCGAGGAATTCGTCATCGTTCTGAACGAGGACGGGATGCCGAAGCTGCGGATTTCGCCTTATTACAAAAACATCCTTGCGGCCGCGCAAAAGGATCAGAACAAGGTGACCAAGGAATACGTGCAGGACAAGCTGCGTTCCGCCGTATGGTTGATTCGTTCGATCCATAATCGGCAAAAGACGATCTATAAGGTGACTGAGGCCATCGTGCGCCGCCAGCGTGATTTCTTCGAAAAAGGCGTCCAACACCTGAAGCCCATGATCCTGAAGGACGTCGCCAACGATATCGGGATGCATGAATCCACTATCTCGCGCGTAACTACTAACAAATTTGTTCATACGCCGGTCGGGATCTTCGAGCTGAAGTACTTTTTCAATTCCAGTATTAATGCCGCTGACGGAAGCGACTCTCTTGCCAGTGAGGCAGTAAAGGAGAAAATCCGTCAGATGATTCAGAAAGAAGATCCGAAGAACCCGCTTTCCGATCAAAAAATCGTCGAATTGCTGCGGGCCGACAATATTGACATTGCCCGGCGAACCGTGGCGAAATATCGAGACATGCTGGGCATTCTCTCGTCGGGGAAGCGCAAAAAGATTATCTGACGGGGGCCATGCTCGAAAGCGTTCAATTGCTTGTGACGACGAAGCCAATGGGCCGATGTCATGGGCTTACAACGGAGAGTGATCATGGATTTTCACATCAGCTTCAGAAACATGGATACGAGCCAGGCTTTGCAGGTTTACACCAAGGAAAAATCTGAAAAGCTGAAAAAATATTTCAATGGCCGAATTTCGGTTACCTGGAATTTTTCGGTAGAGAAGCTGACCAAGGTCGCGCATTGCCGTCTCGTCGGAAACAATATGGATTACTTCGGAGAGGCCGCGACGGATGACCTTCATTCTTCGGTCGACCACGTCGTGGAAAAAATCGAAAAGCAGCTCAGAAAGCACAAGGAGATCGTGAAGGATCACCTTCATAAGCCGAAAGTGCCGCTCACGCCAATCGAGGAATAAATTAACCAGGTTAATCCTTCAGCCGAACGGCTGAAAGACGCCCGTCATCGAGTGCGATGAAGAGAGTTCGGGAAGCGGGCACAAAACGGAAAGCTGCCAGATAGGCGCCCTGTTTTGTGTCGAGCGGAATCTCCCAGTCGAGTGTGCCGTCATGCCCGTATAGCCGCAGCTGACTGTTTCGTTCCGCCGCTTGCGTATCGAAGGCGATCGCGACATGGTCTTCGGAAACCTGCATGACTGATGAGTATTCGGCGGCGGAGTCGGCGCGCTCGTGCCAACTTTCTTCGAGCTTCGTTACGTCGTAGGAATTCACGTACTGCCCTTCCGCGGTGTTGCCGTAGGTCAGGATGGAATTCCCGGACGGGGTGATTTCAATTTGCGCGAATAAGGCACGAGCCGGGGCCTTGGCGGGTGCTGTTACGGGGCTGCCGGCCGTGCGTTCGCCAGCAAGGCGACCGGCAGCATCGAAAACAGCGATTTTCTGGATCGGATTGGGCCCGCGGGTCAGAAAAAGAACCGCGACCTTGGGTTCGGGCCCCGAAGACACCGAGACGTCCTGAATTTCTCCTTCGAGTTTTTTCTGCCACCTGGAATGAAAATCGGGACCGATCAAGATGAGCTGACCTCGCGTCAGCGCCATTGCGATGTTCCGTTCGTCTTCGGAGACTTTCAGCGAAAGAACGTCAGGTAGCTGTTCTGAGCCCTGCCTTGTGCCGATCGGGAAAGAAAGGAGTTTCTTGCCGTTCCAGCTAAAGACCTCGAACGCGACATCGGAGTCGGCGTCCTCGTCATGGTAGCACAGGATTTTTTTGGACCGGTTCAGCGGAATCGGTTTGCACATGGTTTCGGTGGACCAGCGGGACCAGCGCCGCACGCCCGAGGTTGAAATTCCAATCAGCTGGTTCTCGTAATTCGAAAGCACGATGAGTTTACCGTCATCTGAAATGGCTTGCGTGCGAATCGGTGATTGAACGACTTCCTTGCGGAGAGTGCGCCCCGTTTGATCAAGAAGAAGCATCTGATAACGGTGTGAACCGGTTCCGGACTCCCGATCGGGCGCGGTGGCCATCAGGATTCTCCGGCCGTTCTTCGAAACGTTCAGGTCCGTGATGAAGCCGTCAAACCTGCGCGACCAGCGCTCCGAAAATTGTTTGCGCGGGGTTTTGGCCGAAACCTGGGGAGCGGGATCGTTCTGAGCCGTGGTGGTGCGCCCCGCCGAGGCGCAACCCACGAAAGCGGTGCAGAATATCATGAAAAGATTGCGGGCTTTGATCATCGCGAGCGTAATGCTACAGTACCTCCAATCGGATTACCAATGCGGATAGCCATTCTTTCCAGAAACAAGAACCTCCACAGTATTCGTCGGCTGCTTCAGGAAGCACGAAAGGTGAAGCTTCACTGCGATGTGATCGATCCCCTCGACTGCCAGCTCGCGGTTGACGGGAAAAAAAGCTGCATTCTCATCGGCAATGAAGTCTTGCCACGTTACGACGTGGTTCTCCCCCGGATCGGTGCTTCGATAACGGATTACGGGATTGCGGTGGTTAAACAATTCGAAGGGCAGGGGACCGTCACCGTCAATGGTTCGAAGGCGATCGCCGAGTCGCGGGATAAAATGAGTTGCCTTCAGGTGCTTTCAAACGCCGGTCTTCGCGTGCCCAAGACGGTTCTCACCCGGAACACCCGGGGCGGCATGAAGGCCGCGATCGAGCGGGTGAACGGCATGCCTGTTGTTCTCAAGATATTAAAGGGAACGCAGGGCCTCGGAGTCATGCTGGTTCACAGCCCCGTTTCGCTGGGATCCGTCATGGAAACGTTTCATGGGTTGGATCAGGAGGTCATCATCCAGCAATTCATCGCCGAGGGCGCCGGCCGTGATTACCGGGCTTTCGTCATCGGTAATCGCGTTGCCGCCGCAATGATGAGAACGGCTCCCGAAGGCGAGTTTCGCACCAATATCCATCGCGGGGGCGAGGGGAAGCTTGTCAAGCTCCCGAAGAACTTCGAACGGGCCGCGATTCGCGCAACAAAGGTTTTGGGACTTCAGATTGCCGGCGTGGACCTCATGGAGAGCCGGTCGGGACCTCTGGTGATTGAAGTCAACAGTTCGCCGGGTTTTGAAGGAATTGAGCGGGCAACGGGCCTGAACATCGGCGCCGCAATCATCAAACACATGCGGTCCATGAAACGAAGAGGCTGATTAGCGTTTTGCCAGCTTCGCGTATCGGCTGCGCGCCTTGCGCTTTGCGGTACTTGCGGTTTTTTTCCGGAAGTCGCCTATTGTAAGGCATCCGTAAATTTTTTTGACCAGCATGGATTGCACCTGCGCGCCAAGCTCATCAATGACGGCGCTTTCAAGAGCATGAGGTACAATAATATTCATTTTTCGGAGGTAAGTGAGGTAATCTAGAATTACATTTCCGATAAAGGTCTTCCGGTCTGATTCGGAGTCCTGAAAATTGAGCAGGTGCTGTTCAAAAATCACGTAAAGGGGGTCCGGTTGCGTTTCATTGATAGGTCTCATTCGGCGCCTTACCTCTTAATGATTTTTCGGAATGCGAGGTCGCTAGCTTGAGTACGAAAAACGAGGAAGTCCCGCTTTCGAAATCCAAGAATTTCATTAACTTCAAGGCGCACCTGGAACAGGCCAAGCGCGTGCTGATCTCGACGCACGTACTCCCGGACGGTGATGGATTGGGAGCCGAAGCTGCGCTTTTCCATTACCTCAAGCGTGCAAGAAAGGCGTGCCGGGTTTACAACCCGGATCTCTTGCCGAAGCGTTACCGCTTCATGGATCCGAAAAACAATATCCTTCTCGGTCCTGGCGAAGTGGAACTGTGGGATACCTTTGATCTTTGGGTCATTGTGGATACGAACGATCCGAGGCGCTTAGGCAAGCTCTGGGGGGAGTTGTCGCTCCGGGCTAAGAGGATCGTTTTTCTCGATCACCATCCCGTTCCTTCCAATGGCACGACCGGACTGACGTATCCTCCTCACGCGCTTCTTGTTTCAGACACATCTTCGAGCAGTATTGGAGAGCTTCTTTTTCATCTCTTTTCTGAGTTGCACCTCGCGAAGATCAACAAGGACGTTGCGCAAGGGCTTTACGTCTCGGTCATGACGGATACGAATAGTTTTCGTTATGCCCGGACAACACCTTTAGCGCATCGCATTGCCGCTGAGATGATTGAAACCGGGGTGAATCCCGAGGAAATTTATCAGGCAATTTACTCGTCGAAAGAGGTTTCCCATCTTCAACTTCTGGGGAACATGCTTCAAAACGTAAGGGTGAGTTCGGGCGGAAAAGTGGCCTGGCTCGAAGTCGGGCTGGAGCTGCGCAAGAAACACCAGGCGTCCGCCGACGACACCCAGTCCTTTTTGAATCTCCTGCTCTTATTGAAAGGCGCCGAGGTTGTCTGCTTTTTCAGGGAAGAGGATGATAACCAGGTGCGGGTCTCGATCAAGTCCAAGGGCTCGGTTGTCGTGAACAGGGTTGCGATGGAATTGGGCGGTGGCGGTCACGAGTACGCGGCGGGCCTTGCGCTTTCTGCTCCTCTCGACAAGACCGTCGATGCCGTGATCAAACGGCTCGATGCTGTCATTCAAAGCTACGAAAAATTCGGTAAGCCACCGAAAGAATGAGGATTTGGCTGCCTGCCCTTGACAAGTCTCAGTTGACATTCATTATAAATCCCATACGTTAGGGTTTCGAATTAAACGATCAACGCCGTGAGGTCATCGATTATGATCCAAGTCTCTCATCTTTCGAAACTGTACGGTTCCCGTGCAGCAATCAACGATCTGAACTTTGA
>DATDSK010000180.1:0-31813 GCA_035291325.1 Bdellovibrionota bacterium
GTTCCCTAATCGCATTCAGGTATTCACGTCGTAACTCGTGACTCATGGTTCCTCCATACCGTTGAATTGTTTGTGCAAATTCAATTTACGGTAACGGAATCATGAGTCAACGAGCCTGATGCTCAAAAAGGTCTCCCCCGGTCCCCCTCTAAAAATCCTATTCGCCTTACCCTCTGGTTAGAATTTGAATGAGCCAATTCGCAACGCCACGCACCAGAAAAAACTTCAGCGGTGTCAGAAAAGACTCATTCCGCCGCGCCCGAAGCTGCTTCAAAATAGAAGCTTCTGAAAAATATTCTCGAACACGGAGGGTTCGACTGACTCGAACAGGAGTCCCTCATGAACCGTTTCGTTTACGTGCTGCTCGTCGCGTCCTTAACAACGCTGTTTTCCGCCTCGGCTTCCGATGACTGGCGGCCAATCCGCGGGGCTGCCACTTCAGAATCCGATCGCGATTACGACCGGCTGGACGGTAAAGGCGCTTCGGGAAAACGGGTGAACGTCATCGAGTGGGAGGGCAATCTAGAAGTTCACGTATATCCCGCCGGCAGTCTGAAAGGTCTCGGCCTGAAGCTCGACAAAACGAACAAAAAGAAACCAGTGATGGTGCTGAGCTACCGCTTCGACAACGCCCCCCGGAAGCCGCTCATCCGGCGCGCGATCCTCGGCATCGACTTGCAGGACGGCTTCAAAACGTATCGAGACCCGAGCGCGCTGGATTACGACAAGATCATCGTCTCGAATAACGGGCTTTCCGGACAAGTGATCGCGTTCAAACTCGACGCCGAACCCACGCAACTTTATCCGGACGGCCACCCGGTACTTCGATCCGTTGCCTCAGAAAAAGCGCCGACAAAAAACAAGGCGGCGGAGTCCCGGGGCGGAACCGGCGGTAACTTCCGACAGGGACTGGATGAAGAAACCGGAACGATACAGCCGTTTTTCGTGGGGTCTGAGCGCGATCCGGAGTGATCCCGAAAACCTGGAATCTCCCACAAAAGGCAACGGATGCCTTAGGCTATTGCTTCCCATGCTGCAATATTTTGAGCAGGCCTTGAATCGGGATCGCGGCCCAATCTGGCCGATTATTCAATTCATACTTGAGTTCGTACATGCCCTTTTCAAGTAAGAACACATCCAACAGACCTTGCGCATCAGTCGAGGCTTTTGGGAGAAAACCTGAATTTTTCGCGGTTTCCTTATACGCTCGCCAGAAACGGTCAGCGACTTTGTCGTACCAGTCCTCGACGGCGCGCTTCATTTGAGGTGGCGATCCACGCTTCAAATATTCATGGTTCACGGCATAGTGATAGGAGCGCAGCATCCCCGCAACATCGCGCAACGGAGAAACTTTTTTTCTTCTTTCCGCAAGGGCCCTGGCTGGTTCTCCTTCGAAATCCAGAATCACGAAATCGTTGTTCTCAGTCTTTAAAACCTGGCCAAGATGATAATCATTGTGAGCCCGCGTGAGTTCCGTCCCGACAGGATGCGAGTTGAGCCATTCCAGCCGCTGCTTAAGATTGGAGGCTTCTCGAATGACACGTTTTGCGTCGTTTTGGGCGGCTGCTGGCAGATCTTTCAATCGTGAGTTCAGCAATTCGACAATGTCTTCGGCGTCCCGCTTCAACGCATTATTGAGTGATTTTTGCCATTCCAAAGTCATGGGTATGGGCGAAAAATTCGGATCCACTCGATCCACTGAAAGGGCATTGTGCAGTTCGGCCGTGCGAACGCCGAGCTTATCAACATCTTTGAGAAAATCCTCGAAAGCCGGGGAGTCTAATTTCAAGCCTTCATTAAACTGCTCGTGAATAGCATTCAACGAATCACTCCAGGCATCCTTAGCCCTCGGAACAAACTTCTGAAGAACCCCGAGGTCAATTGTCGATCCATCCTTCCCCTTGAGGACAAGCGAGCCAAGTAGCTCAGGGGAATTTCGAAAGTGCGCACGCTCGGTCAGGAAACGCGTGATTTCAACGTCCGGATTGGCGCCCTCCTCAAGCCGGCGAATAATTTTTGAAATCGCATTTTGGCCGATGATCGTTGACGTGTTGCTTTGTTCACCCTTTAGGCTCTTGAATTCCAGTGCCTTTAAATTTTTCAAATCTCCGGCGGAACTGAGCGTTTCACCGGAGAGCGTCCACTGCCCCTTGTTTCCGGGAATCGTTTTTCGATCAGTGATTAGACTTAATAAGCCCCTCCCGAATTGCGGCATGCCTGAAGGATCATACACGATTCCCCCGTCTGAAAGAGTCGCGACAATTTCTTTCGGATGAGAAATCCTCAGGCTCTCAGCTTCTTTTCCATATGCGACGGCGACGGGAATTGCATATTTCTCCGAGAGCCCATTCTTATATTTGACCTGAGTGATGGTGAGCAAGAAATTTTGCCCTTCTGAAGGAATACTCACTAGGTCCAAAGTTCTTACCGTATCTATTGGTTGGCTTTTTCCACCGAACCAACGGCGACTCTTCAGAAACTCGGGTAGCGAATTCTCGAGCGCATGTTGAAGTCTCGCAAGAGGAATTTCCGTTAATTCGCGCAAAACATCTGTAACACAACCCGATTCGCCCGACCATGCCGGCAAAGAAAGGACTACCGTCAGGAAACCTGTGGCAATGGCAACACGACATTTGAAATGCAAATTCCTTTGACGTTTGGGCACTGGAATCTCCCCTTTCATGCGCAAGCCTGTCGGAAGTAATCGAAATGACTTTATATTCTTCAAAGTATATAAAATAATTCTAAGCGCGACGACCTAGAAATCTAGGTTTAATAAATTCGACCCCGAAACCTGTCTACTTCATAAACACCCGTCCTCGTGTTCTGGCTGTGTCACCCGGGACACAGCCGGAACTCACAGGATAAACGCTTCGAATTTGCGGCATTCAACTTGCTTTTCTGGTCCATGAGGACCGGGTTATGAAACCGTATTTCGTCATCATCGCAATCGCTTCCGCCTTGGGGATGCCCTCCAGCGCCGAGGGTGCTTCGAGTGCGGGGAGTGATGGTCCCTTCATATTCGGCTATGTTCGGGGAATCTCCGCGAGCCTTCGTCAAATCCCCTCCGTCATGAGCGGTGATGAAATCCGGTGTTTCACGGCACAACTGCAGGAGCTCGAGAACTCGCCGAATTACACGAGTATGAAGTCTGAAATCGCCTGGGTCTCCATTCGCGTGACGAAAGACAGTGAACCTCCCAAGATCCTTTATAACAACGGCGAAATCCTGATCAAGACGACCCGATCACGAGCGGGCGCGAAGTGCTCGAAGATAGCGTCCAAAATCATCGACAAACTTCTGGCCCGTGCAGAACCGCGAAATCGAGCGAACGAAGGCAACGACCATGAGCACGAACTATCCGCAGTCCTGAAAGCAAAAGAAGCCGCGGAGAAGCTCAAGGCCATCAGTGAACTGGACCGGGTCATTGCTCAGACGAATGATTTGAGATCATTCAACCAGGACGGACCTAAAGTACCACCGGTCCAAAGCGTCGCGCCCGTACCGGGAACTGGAGCATCTGCTGCCGGAGCTTTTTAGCCGAGTGTGCACTAGGAAAGTGGTGTCATGAAACTGAAACTATTTTTTCCTGTTTTCGCGCTGCTCCTCTTCGCCGCCCAGTCCGCCTTCACCTTGACCCGTTCACCGTTTTTCGAACGCTGGCTCAACCCCGGCGAAGAGCTCACGACCGAAACCTTGAAAAGACTTTTGGATATCGCGAAAGAGGACCCCGACGCTTACAACCTGGTACAGACAGCCGCTACGCGCTTAAACGCGGCGAGTCCGGACGAGCTCATCACCATTGTCAAACTCTGTCCGGAAGTTGGATTCGGAGAATTCAGGACGAGCACTTCCACTTTGAGCGCTGAACCTTCCAGGGACTGGAATCAGGCGATCGAAGAGAATCCGGAACTCAAGGAGAAAGTCAGCCGCGCCTACGAGACAGCCGAAACGAGAACTCCGACGCGGGCGATTCTGAAAATCTTGACCGAACTCACCATCTGCATCAATCCGGACCATACGCTGCTCCAGTCTTACGCAACACTCATCCATGAACTCGCGCACTATCGAGGTTATTCCTTTTTCAACGACCGGCAGGATCCGCTGGACTTCAACGGCCTTGAAGACTACCTCGCGAAGGTGATCCGGATGCCCGGTGGGGAACTGGAAGCGTATTCCATTCAGTACCGGGCGCTGAAGCGCCTCAAGGCGATGACACGACTTCCGTATTCAGACAGTCTGGAAGTTTTCTTTACCGATAAGGGAGACGTCGTTAACGAAAACAAATTGGCTGATTTTATCCTGAATACGCACGTTAATGGCGATTACCGGAAATCCCTGACGACTAATTTCACTAATCTGGTCGTCTCCGACTACAATTCCACGATTCGCGATTACAATCTGAATGTCTCGGAATACCGCCCGCGCGCCAAAAGAAATCTCGCGATCGTGACCCGAAACGGAAATCGGCAGCAGCAGGAATACTACGCGAACTACCTCGCCGCGCTTGATGCCGAAATTGAAGCGCAAACCGCACGTCTCGAAGAATTGAAAAATCGCTTCGGAGATCTTATCGTCGTGAATACGACGGGCCCCTAATCCTGTTCCGGCGGCGCGAGCAGTTTGAGCAGCTCTTTTCTTGAAAAAGACTTCAGTCCGAGCGAGGACTCTTCGATCAAAGCGCCGGAAAGCGCGAGCTTGGATTGAATGATGCTCGCAATCCGTTCTTCGACGGACTCCGGGATCTGGAGTTTAAAAACCTGAACGCCGCGTGTTTGACCGATCCTGTGCAAGCGGTCGGTCGCCTGGTTTTCTTTCGCGGGATTCCACCACCGGTCGAAGTGAATACAAACGCTCGCGGCAGTCAGGTCGATACCCAATCCTCCGGCAAGCAGGCTGCACAAGAACACCTTGCACTCCGGATCCGACGCAAATTGCTCCAGCCGTGAAGTACGGTCAGGAGTATCCCCCCGCAACTCAGTGTGGCCGATCCCTTCGCTTTTAAGGTAACGGGAAATCAGGTCAATCATCCCAAGATACTGCGTGAAAACGACGACTTTCAACTGCGAACCCAGCGCTTCGTTAAGGAGTTCCTGGAAAG
Organism: Bdellovibrionota bacterium; assembly: GCA_035291325.1. Taxonomy (GTDB): domain Bacteria; phylum Bdellovibrionota; class UBA1018; order UBA1018; family UBA1018; genus XYD1-FULL-55-31. Next base: position 5,102 of record DATDSK010000180.1, read on the forward strand.
CTTCCCACTTCCCCGTATCCAGGGGCGACAGGCCTTTCTTCAGCTTCAGCTCCCCCGATGTGAGTTGGGGAAGTTTCGGATGGTCGCAGACCTGCTTCAAACGTGTAAGGAGCGCAAGCACATTGGCGTAATCGACCTTGCCGCCCGTAGAAAGATTTTCCCTGATCCGGGTCGCGTCAGCGCTGTTGAGATAAGAACGATAGATCTTCTTCTGCAGGGCAGTCATTTCACATTCAACGATCTCCTCGGTCTTTTCCGGAAGTTCGGTAAGCACCTGTGCCTTGGTACGTCTCAGGAGAAATGGCGAAACCATCCGTCTCAGAGCCGCGGCCTGTGCTTCGGGCGGCATCTCCCGCCCCCACCCATAGAGCCGTTTGAAGCGGGGCAAGGATCCGAGATAACCCGGAAGAAGAAATTCCATGATCGACCAGAGGTCCGTCGACTGATTCTCGATCGGGGTTCCGGTCATCGCGATCCGAAACTTGCTTTTCAAACTTCGCGACGCACGGGCGCTGATCGTGCTCGAATTCTTGATCATCTGAGCTTCGTCCAGAATCACGACGTGCCAATCACGATCACGGAGCCCCGGTTCGCGATGGAGAATGCCGTACGTCGTGAGTACGAGATCGACCCCCGAATGCGGAAGACTGCGACCGCTTCCATGAAAAACGTGCCATTTAAGCCCGGTGTCGTATTTATTCAGCTTTTGCACCCAGGCCGCTATGACCGAAGTGGGAGCAACAACGATGGACGGCTGTTTGAGCGAAGTCCTTTTGGCTTTGTACAAGGTCGTGAGCAGCGCGAGTACCTGATGGGTTTTACCCAAACCCATTTCATCGGCGAGCAGGGCCGAAAGCCCGCGATGATAGAGACTCCATAACCATTTCAGGCCATTCTCCTGATAACCCCTCAACCTGAAACCGTAGCGCGCCTGGGGAAGAGGCGGCGTCCGGTTCTTCTCGAAAACCTTGCGCCATTCCTGAAACTCCTCCCAATCAGCGTCCACCTGGAAGTTTTCAACGCCAAGTTCGAGACTCAACCGATAAGCCGCGAGCGGATGGAGCGGATTAGTCGCATCATCGTGAAGCGCGCCGAAAGCGCTGGCCCTTCCGGCCTGTTCCGGCTTCTCGTCATCTTCTTTCGCGGCAACACCGCTCCGGTTCGCATACTGCTGAAGCTGGGTCAGGGATGTCGAAAGCCGGTAAATCCGATCGCCGACCCAGGCGTAATGAGCACTCAGGCGGCCATATTTCGCAAGCTCCTCGAGTTCGGCTGAATTCAGCCGGACATTCCCGTTCGCGAACTCAAAAGTGAGAACCCGGCTTTTTTCAACCTTCCGGCCGATATTCAACGAGACGAGCCGAAGCGGAACAGAGTCGACTTCCACGCGGACAGCATGATCGAAAACGATCTGATCGCGGTTTCGATGGGTCAGCAATTTCGCTAAATTGTCCAATGCCGCCTGTCCCTGGTAGATCACCTTGCTCTGGTTCATCTGCTGGATGAAGCTGACGTCCTCGTCCGAAACGAGCGCGGCCGGCGGAAGTTCAAGAAGAAGCCCCTGATTCGTCTTCCAAAGACCCGGCTCGGACTGTTTCAGAAGATAGCTCAAGGTAATCACCTGAATCGTCTTTGTCTCCGGATCGCGGTAGCGAATCGCCGATTCCGCCGAAATAGCTGAAAAAACCTTACTCTGAAAAATCCCCCTGACAAAGAGAACCGCCTCGCCCGAAATCCGCTGCTTGCGGACCTCTTCCTCATCAGGGGTCTGCGCGTACTCCAAAAGAGCCGCGGCCTCGACCAGCGTGATGGGAATCGAAAACGGATGCCACGTGAGGTCCTTGCCCTCGACCGAGCCGGCCATCAGATCACGGCGTATGATGAAGCTCGCGCGGGTCAGAACCGGATGAGCCATGATGAGCTTGCGAAGGCGGACGTCCGAAATCGCCCTCGGATCCTTCAGCACGATTTCGTTCTCGCCTGGCGCGACGCCCAGGTTCCCGCTGGTTACGCCCGCCCTGAGCAGACTTCCGCGCTCGACGGTCCAGATCGCTAAAGCAGCGACGTGCTTGCAATGCGTTTCATAGACGCGATGAGCGGGACAGGAACATTTGGAGTTCGCAATCGTACCCCGGGCTGTGACGATAGCCGTCTCGTACGCTTTCGGGTCAGTTCCCTGAACTTTCGCGGTGATAACATCGCCGTTCAGCTTGACTTCGCTGACCCGTTCTTCACGAAAATAGAGCTGGCCACGCTTCCAGCTGGCTCTCGTGAACTCGCGTTTAAGTTGTGTGTAGAAAAGCATTGGAATGGCAACTATAGCAGACTTTCCCGATTTCGGCCTGCTCCTTTTCCAGCCAATTCCGGCAGAAAACCGCAGCCTGCACTGGGGCAAGCACCCAAATTCCCTCACGAATCCAAGCAACCCACGCAAATCAGGGCGGTATTTGAATTGCCGGCTGTAATGTGAAAACATGAAGAGAGGGAGGCCTCATGAGAGTACGCGTAATCGCCGCTGCCGCCATTTCCATAATCAGTTGTTCTTTTCTGACGGTGCTGACCGCTCCGGCCGCACAAGCCTCCGATTCAGACGTTCAGCTCGAAACCAATCGCGCGATTTGCGCGAATGAAGAGCTGGCGAAAGCTTACACTCTGGCTCAAAAAAAGCTGCGTTACTACACCCAGCTCAAGGAACCTGAGGCCGATCTCGCGGGATGGTGGTTCCAGATTCGCGAAAAGATGGAAAATGAGTCTGCCGCGGCCGATGCAAAGGGCCGGCAAGCCGATGCGGCGACTCTTGCGGCCATGCGGACTATCAAACTCCACGAACTCTGCACCGCAAACAGAGTGCGCCAGGAGGCGAACCCGACAACCCCGGCCGTGAATGACAAAAAGGCCAAAACAATCGGAGCTGCGCCGACTTCCGCCGAAAAACCGGATGCCCGGCTTGTTCCACGTCCCGCTCACCCCGCCATGATGCAATAACAGGAGCCAAACAGCTTTTTTTGCATAGCGCCATATTGCCAAACCGGCAACACAGGTGGATACTTGCGCCCATGATGTTGCTCAGAACACTCCCACTCGCATTTCTGCTCACGATCGTGACTCTGCATGCGGAAGTCAGATCCGGACGAGCAGAGGTCTTACCCGGAATTGACGTCCTCAAAGAACGCCATTTCGACGTCCTCGCGGGCAAGCGCGTCGGCTTGATCACGAACCACACGGGGCGAACGCGAGGGGGCATCAGCGACATCGACGTCCTTTTCAGTGAAAAGTCCTTCTCGCTGGTCGCGCTCTTCAGCCCTGAACACGGCATCCGCGGCACGGCAGACGAAACCGTGGATAACGGCAAGGACGAAAAAACGGGGCTCCCGATCTACAGCCTCTACGGAAAGACCCTGAAACCGACGCCCGAGATGCTCCAGGGCCTTGATATCCTCGTCTTTGACATCCAGGATATCGGCACCCGCTTCTACACCTACATCGGGACAATGGCGCTCGCCATGCGGGCTGCCAAGGAAAACGGAAAAAAATTCGTCGTACTCGACCGTCCGAATCCGATCGGCGGCGAAAAAGTCGAAGGGGCGATTCCCACCACTGATTTTTGTTCCGGAATTACCTGCATTTTCCCGATCGCCACTCGGCACGGCATGACTATCGGGGAACTGGCGCGGATGTTCAATGACCACTTCGGCATTGGTTGCGAGCTGGAGGTCGTTCCGATGCAACGCTGGACGCGAAACCTTCTTTTCGACCAAACCGGACTTCCCTGGGCAAACCCCTCGCCTAATATGAAGACCCTGAACGGCGCGATTTTTTATCCGGGACTCGGCGTGGCCGAGACTACTTCTCTGTCGGTTGGTCGCGGGACCAGCCGACCTTTCGAAGTATATGGGGCGCCCTATATCAATTCGGCAAAACTTCTTGATAATCTCTCGAAAAGAAACATCCCGGGCATCCGCTTCGAGGCGATCTCTTTTATTCCGACCGCGCTTTACCACCCCTACAAAGATCAACTTTGCCATGGCGTCGCGGCTTCGATCACGGATCGTGACCAACTCGATTCCGTTCTCGCCGGCCTGAACTTGATTCAGGCATTCTATGAAACCCACCCTCGGCAGTTCACGCCAACATCCGGTTTTAAGGTCGAAGTGGGCGACCGCGACATCTGGAATCTGCTCACCAGCCGAAAGCTCACCCCCGAACAAATCGTCCTTCGCTGGCAGAACAATTTGGATAATTTTAAACGCATTCGGGCAAAGTACCTCCTTTACTGACATGACCCAAGCCCAGGAATTCATCGCCGATCTTCACCTTCACAGCACCGCTTCGGATGGCGAGCTCAATCCCGACTCGCTCGTCGACGCCGCCAAGGAGGCCGGGCTTGCGGCGATGGCGATCACCGATCACGATACGGTTTCGGGAATTCAGGCGGCGCTGACACGGGGACAGGAACGCGGAATCGAGGTTATTCCGGGTTGCGAGCTCACGGCCTACGCGGGCGAGACCGAACTCCATATCCTGGGTTTATTCATTGATCCTTCAGCGGAATCCGCCGTTTCCCGGCTCGTCGAGCAGATCAGAAAGAGACGCCCGGAACGGGTGCTCGCCATTACTGCAAAATTGCGCGCGGCCGGCGTCGACCTCCGCGACGAAGAGGTTCTGGCCGAAACCCGCAAAACAAAATCTCCGGGAAGAGCCCATATCGCGGCAGCCCTGGTGCGCAAGGGACTCGTCCGGGACGTCGAAGACGCGTTTGACCGCTACCTCGATCCCGGCAGGCCCGGCTATATCCAGAAATTCAAATTTTCTCCCGAAGTCATCATCGCGACCATTCACGAATCGCGAGGTCTCGCGATCCTTGCCCACCCCGGCAGATATCTTCAGCCGGATCTCGTCCGGGCACTTTTCGCGGCCGGGCTGGACGGCGTCGAGATCAACCACCATTCACACACTCCTGAAGACCGCGTTTTGTACGAGAAACTCGCCCAGGAGCATGAGAAATGCACTTCAGGCGGAAGCGACTTTCACGGCCCTCGAATGAAGCCGGGCATTCACATCCGGGACTTCGGAGCGACCGCTCCCATGTTCGCGCAACTCAAGAAGCGGGCACTCGAAATCAGAGGCAAATCGGATCAATTCCTTTAGGCGATTCAAAATTCCCGGCTTCGTGATTAAAAACAAATGAACTCGCCCAGTCAAAGCATTGAATCGGCTTTGCGAAGCCGATCTGCTCGGCGGGTACATCGCGCGGCACATCGCGTTCTTTGTAGATACAAGTTCGGAATCTCAACGAAATATTCTTTGCTGAGTCGTACTCGGGCAAATGGAACGCGGTTCCCGGCAAATCCCTGACGTAGAGGTCAGGGCGGGTCGGACGCTCCTGACCGAAGTATCGCGCCGTTGCCTTTTCAAAAGACCCAGGTACCGAATTCCAGCGGTAAAAATAATGCCGGATATCGGGACGGCTCTCAAAGCCCCAGTCGAGCGGGTCACGGGTCAGGCCATCGATGACCCACTCAGGGTGTCGAAACACGATCGTCCCGCCATAAAACGGCCGCGTGATGTCGAGAGTTTTTTCAACGATACCGAGACCGTTCCGGGTCGATGAGAATTGGCAACCCCGAATGAACTGCGCGATCCCGTACTGTTCAAGATCTTCGAGCCGGCGCACCTCGTAAGAGGCGAACATTCGGGTTCCGAAGGATTTCGATCCGTCAGGAAGGTGAACGACGTACACGTCGTCGCGAACCGAAAAGGACTGCAAAGAACAGGTTTTTTCGTGCTCGCAATCCGAGTTCGTGAATTTCTGAACGCGCGAAGAGACGGTTTCGACATTGTCGCCAAAGGACAACGCCGGCGTAACGGTCGCCAGGGCGATCGCGAAAAAAACAGATCTCTGCACAGGCCCCCCTCCGGCTGAAATATACCAGTATGGGGACCTTTTGTCGCGATCAGGCGGATGTGCCGGATCAATCAGGGGGTAATCCCCTTCAGTGCGCGCCTAACACAACGTGTAACACCGCTTTCAATCAGCCGAAGTCTCTTGAAGAACGCATTCTTGTCGAGATCAAACCATCTCAAGGATCGTTCGTTGGCGTCGTAAATCATGAAACTGCGCGGCTCGAGAGGAGTCTTTGCTTTACGATCGAGCGTGCCTGAATTCACGACAAGCTTGCCGCTCTCAGAATCCACGTAGGCGCCTGACCGATGCGTGTGAGCAATGATCTCGAACGAAACATCCGGATCCGGGTAAATCTTCCGTTGCATGGTCCCCAGAAGCGATGCCTGTCCAGGATGACTCTTACGGAATTCCGGAGGCGGCAGGAGAAAAGGGGAAATGGGATGCTGGGGGAAATGACTGACCATGACCTTCTGAGATCCTATTTTAACGTATCCATACGAGTCATAATCACGGGTCACCAGCTTCCCATGTCGCTCCAGGATCGGGAGCGCCCAATCCTCAATACCATTGTGTCTTCGCATGCCGAAGCGTTCCCAGTTGCCCGGCATCAGGAAAATATTCTCCTTCGGAATCTTCGTTATAGGACCGATCTTCGAAAGAATGCGATCCAGCAACGCCGGGGTTTCGAGGCCGTCATACTTGAGAAAATCACCGGTTCCGATGACGTGCGTGACTCCGGCTTTTCGAAAGCCTTCGAAAACCGCGGTCGCAGCCGCCTCGTCTCCATGCAAATCACCGAAAATCCCGATAACGGGCTCCCTTCCGAACGCCGGGAGTCCGGTGAAAGCCAGGGCCGAAAGAACCGAAAGGAAAAACCAGTGTTTCACGATCCCTTTGATTTCTCCGCTCAGCCGTCGGCGCCGGGCTCCGCTCCGGCGACCCGCGGGAAAAACTGCTGCTTCGGCCCGATCTCGTGTCCGGCTGCGATCGCGGTCCCAAGCTCGTCGATCCTGAAAACGCCGGGCGGGAGCCGTAAGGACTCGCGTAGCCGGTCCATCGTTTCCGGCACGAACGGATAGAGCATGATCATGATGTTCTTGAGAACATAGAAACAGGAATAAAGCGCGTTTCGCCGCCCTTCCTCGGGGTGCCGGTCATCGTGCGGCTTATACTGCGTGAAGAGGCTGTTAATCAGACGCGCATAGTTCTCAATAGCTCCGAGAAGGTTCGAATAATCGCCGCGCTCCATCGATTTTACGTAACGGCGGGCGATCTGAAGCGTCTCACTCGCAACCTTGTCCAGCAGCACGCCCTCAGGAACACGCCCGCCGAACTTCGAATGAACGGCGGAAATCGGTTTCTCGAAGGCGGCATTCATCGGGCCCGCGAGAAATTTGTTCCGTTCATCCAATCCCGCGACATCGAAGTTCGAGGCCTTCTCGGGTAAACTCAGGGTCGCCAGGAAATAACGAATCTGATCCGCGGAATAGCCCTTTTCGTCGAGAAGCTGATCGCCGGTGAAAAAATTCCCCCGCGACTTGCTCATCTTCTCACCGTTCACCATGAGATGAAAGCACCCGAAAATTTCAGTCATCTGGAACTCACCCGCTTGAGGCAGGTGCATGGGGTCATCCTGGGTGCCGAGCCACATCGCGCCTTGCATGAGGACGTAGAAGAAGACGTTGTCCTGGCCAAGGAACTGATAGACACGCGCGTTCGGATTGCGCCAGAACTCGGCATACCGAGCCGGGTCGGCGCCCTTTTCCTTTAACGCGACTTTGGTGAACGAGATCGGCGCGATGAGCGAGTCAGGCCAAACGTAAAGCGTCTTTCCTTCCATCTCGGGATCGAGATCGGTCGGAAGCGGGATCCCCCATGCCACGTCGCGGGTGATCGAGCGATGAGCCCAGCCATCGACGAGAACGCACGCGATTCCGATTTTCTCGAGCATGGCGCGGCCTTGCGCCAAGTCGTCCTTCGTCTCGAACTGAAGGACGAGCTTCTTGCCGGGCGCGTAACGAGGCTTGTGTTTTGGAAGAGAAGCTTTGAGATCTTTGTACGCCGGCTCGTGAACGGAGTCGAAACGAATGGAAGGCAGAACGGTCCCGAGCACTTCGGCGATCACGGGCTTGCGCCACTGATTCTCTTTACCCTGAATCCACTGACGCAGAACTTCCGAGACCTTCCACATATCGAGCCACCAGTGGACGGTGTCTCGCATCACGGGAACGGCGTCACTGATCGCGCTTCGCGGATCAATGAGCTGACTCGGCTCATATTGAGAGCCGCAGCGGTCGCATTCATCGCTGTACGCGCTCTCGTTATCGCAATTCGGGTTCGGGCAGCGGCCTTTCACATAACGATCGGGCAAGAAGCGGTTCAGCTTCGGGTCATACCACTGCTGGCTCGTGCGCTTTTCGAGCATCCCGTTTTTATAGAGCTTTCGGATGAATTCCTGCGCGAGTTCCTTATGGACGGGAAAGCACTCGGGTCGGGAGGTCCCGGTGTAAGTGTCGACCCCGATCGAATATCGCTTTAAAGTTTCCTTCTGCCGATCATGAATTTGATCAATGAACTCCCGGATCGGCACGCCTGCCTGAAGCGCCGCGACCTCGCTCGTCGAGCCGTGATCGTCTGTTCCGTTCACGAACAGCACGTTCTCTCGACCGATCAGTAGCCCGAGCCAGCGGGCGTAAATATCGGCGGGCAGATTGGAGCCGGCGAGATGCCCGATGTGCAAGGGGCCGTTGGCGTAAGGCATCCCGGCAGTCACGAGGGCCTTTTCGGGCCTTCTCACCTGACGAAGGATGGACGGAACGTCAGTCGGGGGGCCCTTCTGCAGGGTCTGCTGGGTCTGCGGGGAATTCGAATTCGGCGAAGTCATTGGGGGACTATAAACTTAACCGGGCGGCAGGACAACGCAGAACAACTATGCCGCGGATCACCACCCCGACTCGCTGCTTCGAGAGGCTTGCATTCATGGTCTATCGGGACAATATTGATTGCCCCAAAGCAGACAGGAGAAATGCTCCCGTTATCGCGCGGCGAGTCGGGAACTGGAACACATGAACCACCACGACGTCATCATCATTGGTGCCGGTGCCTCCGGAATGATGTGCGCCATCCACGCCGGCGCGCGAGGGCGAAGCATTTTGTTGCTCGATCATGCGGCACAGGTCGGGAACAAGATCAGAATCTCGGGCGGGGGCCGCTGCAATTTCACCAACTCGGGAGCGAGTGCCGCTCAGTATCTTTCAAACAATCCCCATTTTTGCAAGTCAGCGCTCTCGCGCTTTCCGGCTGAAAATTTTCTGGACCTGCTCAAGAAGCACGGCATTCCTTATATCGATAAAAGCAAAGGCCAACTGTTCTGTAAAAACTCGGCACAGGACATTGTCGCAATGCTCAAACAGGAATGCGATCAGGCTGGCGCACGTTTTGAGCTTTCCTGCAGGGTCGAAAAGATCGAGCACTCGTCAGGGACCCCGGCAAGCTTTCATCTCACAACGAACAAAGGAGAATTCAGCTCTGAATCGCTCTGTGTCGCGACGGGTGGTTTGTCGATCCCTAAGATCGGCGCCACGGGATTCGGTTATGAAATCGCGAGACAGTTCGGGCTGAGAATTGTCGAACTCGCACCCGCCCTGGACGGCTTCACGCTCAATCCAGCGACTGCGGGCTTCCGGGAACTCACCGGCATTTCGCTCGAGTGCGGGGTGACCTGCCGGGGGGTATCCTTCCGCGAAGCACTTCTCTTCACGCATCAGGGCTTGAGCGGCCCCGCCGCGCTCCAGGCTTCGCTCTACTGGCGCCCCGGGGACTCTCTCTTCATCGATTTTCTGCCCGAGCACAATATTTTTGAATGGTTCATCCGAAAAAAGGCAGCAGGAAACCGCGGAACCGTGAAGAACCTCCTCGCCGAGCTTCTGCCCACCCGTTTGGCCGAGCGCCTGTCGCAAACAGATTTTTCGTCACCGGTTCCGCTGCCCCAGGTGTCGGAAAAAATCTTGGAGAACTTTTGTCGAAGACTTCACGGCTGGGAGATCACCCCCACGGGAACGGTGGGCTACGACAAAGCAGAAGTGACCCGGGGAGGCGTCGACACGGATGAACTCTCGTCGAAGACCATGGAATGCAAAAAAGTTCCTGGCCTCTTTTTCATCGGGGAAGTCGTCGACGTGACCGGCTGGCTCGGCGGTTACAATCTCCACTGGGCCTGGGCTTCGGGCTATGCAGCGGGGCTTTCCGTTTAGGAGCTTTTGGCCGAGAGATCACGGAAAAGGCGCCAAGCCATGCCGGCACTGAGCAGCACAAAGAGTCCCAAGACGCCCCACAAGCCGAACTGCTTCCAGGGAACGGGTTTTTCTTCGGGCGGCGCCTTGAGCCGCGCCGGCCCCCCGAGTTCCTTTCGCTCTCCGACCAGCTGACTGGCTTGGGGAACAACAGCCTGACCGCTCCGGGCCACTCTCAGACTTTCCAGAAGCGCTCCGAAACCGAAATCCAGGCCTTCGGCGATCGCGCTACCATAAACCAGCCGAAACGGAGCACTTCCGCGCACCAGGAAAAGGAGCTGATGCGGAACATAACCCAATTCCAGCTGAAGAATTCGATCCCGGAGATTGATCCCCTTGCCCTCCACCTTCAGAAGCCAGTACCGGTCCGGAATCGGCTGATTGAGTGGAATCGCCGCGGAAGCCAATTCCTTGCCATCCAGGGTCAGCTGGTACGCGGTCCCCGAAGTTCGATCGACCCACGGACCGTTTTCGGAGCCGCTCGACGCGAGATGAAACCGAATAAACATGTTCGGCTCCGGCAGGAGAACCTTGACGGAATCCATGGGGGCCACCGAATTCGCATCGTATACAAATTCATTTTCGGACATGGTCCGGCCCCCGGCGGCGCCCTCTTCGGGCAGCCTGATTCGCCCGGGGATCTTCACCGGCCGCTTCACGGAATCCAATCTCTGTTGCGAAACAAACTCCCCCGACACCGACTCGAGACCGAACGGGATGCCGCCCTCCGCGGCTAATTTCAAGTATTTGCTCCGCACTCCGGGGAATTCGATCTTTTTCTGCTCCAGTGTTTCGCCCTGAAACGCCAGTTTCGCGAGCACGGCTCCGCTCGAAACCGTCCTCCAGGATTTCAAGTCATCGCTGGCTTCGACCGTGACCGAGAGCACCCGATTACGATCAGCCGGAGACCACTGGATTTGAAGACTTGTCAGAGTTTGATCTTCGGTTCTGAGGTCGAGCAGATAAGCCGAAACCTCTCTGCGCGTGCCCTCGCGTTGCCCCGAGAAACGGACCTGCACAAGCTTGCCATTGGCGTCCTGGGCCACCTCCACCGCGCTCTGCGCACCTGCTTGTTCCGGAGCCCCCTCGATCGGGAAGAGCACAACGGGGCGGGAGACCGAGGACTGCCGGTCTTCGTATGCCTGGTATTGCAGCGTGAACGGTACCACTTCTCCGTTACCGTTAAATACCCGGATGTCCCGAAAATCCTTTTTTACGACTCCGTAGACGTCATCCGAAAGGTTCACTTGATAAACCGGTCCGGGCGGTGGCGTTTCGATCTCGATCGCATAAGCGAAATCGTCCGGTGTAAGACTCCTCGACGCCGGAGCGGCAAACGAAGAGCGGGCATTGATCGTAACGATTGAAATCACGCAAATCAGAAAGACTTTCATTTTCATTGACCCTCAGCGATGAGCTGCTTTTTTTCGATGGAATCGGAAGGCGGAATCGGGGCGAAATATCCGATAACGAGCAGCAGCAGCCCCGTCCCAATAAACGAGATCACTCGTTCCAGAGTTCCCCTTCCGGACAGGTCGATCAAAAACAATTTCAGAACGACGATTCCAAGAAGAGCGGCTCCGGTGATCCAAAGTATCCGCCACTTGCGTCCGGTAGCCAGAATCATGAGTCCGAGCGCAATGCTGCTCCAGAAAATTGAAAGCGAAGTCTGTACGAGATTCGATTCAAAGAGCGTTTGAAAATCCCAAGGCAGGTCCGCCCAGTGATGAAGCGTGCGGGTCAAGACCGCGGTGACCCACACAAAAGCGGAAAGCCCGACAAATACGGCAAATGTGGACAGCGCTTTCTTCGTCTCGCGGTACCAGAGCCCCCAAAACCCGAGAACAAGAAGAAGCACGAGTTGCGTCAGGTCGATCGGATTCAAAATCGGCAGATAGGTGATGAAACCTGTATACCCGGGGTTCGTGAAATTCAGGTACATCATCCACCCCATGGCCCAAACCAGGAGAGGAATGGCCGCCACTCCAAGGTACGACCCGCGGTTCGGCCCGACGGGCCAGGGTCCGGTCTCCTTCCACCGGATGACAATAAACGCGAAAAGCGCCGGGACCATACCCAAAGTGACGTCAGCCCAGACCCTCGCTCCCTCCAAGTACCGAGTTCCAAGAGAGTGCGCTTCCCAAGTCGCCAGAAGAGTCAGAAGCCAAAAACCCGCGTAATGCTCAATTCCGGAAAACTGCTTGCCCAAGCGGATCTCTCGGTCGCGAAGTCCCAGATAGTGACTCAAAAACGCGACCGGCCAGGCAAGAGCTCCGATATTCGCCGCGGGGTGCGACTTCTTTAGAAAAAGCGCGATCATCATCACAGTCAGAACCGGAATCATGATCCGGCGGACTTCGCCAAGCATTTCCCAATCCAGTTTTCGGGATAAATAACGAAAGAGGGACAGAGACGCGCCAAGAAACAAAACGTAGCCATGGATCACGACAGCACCGCTCGAAACAGCCTGCCTGAGCTCGACCGCCGCCCCTCCAAAACACCATCCCGTTCCGATCACGATGAAGAGGGGAATGATGTCCTTCTCCCAAGCCTTTAACCGGGCGGAGTCCGCACGGTGTAGAAAGAATCCAACAAGAAAATGAGACAGAGAAAGCACGAACGTCCCCATGTAAAACGCGTTCAGAACCGGAAAGAGCATCGGCGGCCGGTTTTCCGCGAAAAAGAACGCCAATCCGGCCAGCAGCTGCAAAGCCATTCCGCCCCAACGCGCCAGAACCCGGTTCTGCCGGACGCCGCTCCACAGGAGCGCCGCGCCTTCAAGCGCCCAGACAGCGGCGGTCCATTTCCCGTCCAATGCGAATGGGACGGCCAAGGTCAAAAAGCAGACCCCGATCGAGAAAAAGGCTTCGACGAGGAGTCTCAGCGATTCTCCCCTTCGGTTGAAAAGAACACGTGCCGCGACCAAATAGAACGCGGCCAGCGCAACAGCGCTCCAGGCCAATCCGTAAGGGGTATCTTTGACGAGTCCGCTCTGGAGAACGAAAGCCGCGATCGGTACACCGAATACCAGCGCGCTGTCGACCGCCAACGCCTCCGGATTTCGTTTTCGGCCAGCGAAGAGCAGGGCCACGGCAAAATAGAGCAGGAAGAAAAAGATCAGGAAAGGTTCCGTGGAACCAAAAAATTCCGGTACGTAATATTTATTCCCCCAAAACGAGGCGATCACGAAGGTGAAAGCAAAACCGACCAGATTCAGATCCCGCCATGACCGGAACCACGCCATTGCGAGAATGCCTGAATTCAAAATAGCGTAGTAACCGAACAGCATGACGTGGCTGCCGCTGCCGGTCGATGCGAGAACAGGCGCGAGAAACCCTCCAGTCACGCCAAAAACCGCGAGCACGCGGGAGTCCTGCAGGACCGCGAGAACGGAGGAAAGCACGACCGCTGAAACAAGGAACGCGAAAGCCAGCGGTTCCGGCAGGAGGTCATAAAGACGGTACGCCGCGAAAACCGTCAGATAGAATATCCCCACTCCACAGCCCTGTAACACAAGCCCGAACGGACCTTTGCGGTAACGGAGTTTCCAGCCGAGGGCGAACAAAATTGCGGCACCGAAGGCGGTCGCCAGGAGACGCATTTCGATCGGGAAGTGGCCTTGATCGCTTACGTATTTCAAAAGAAAAGCGACGCCGAAAAAGAGAAGAACAGCCCCGATTTTCGCGATGGTATTCCCGGTCGTGAAATATTGAACGATTAGGTTTGGCTCTGATACAGAAGCATGAATCTCCTCTGGAGGGCTCTCCGAGACCTGCTCCGGAACCTGCTCCGAAACAGTTTCCGAAGCCCGCTCAGGAATCGGCTCTGACTTTTTCAGCGGGTCTGGAACCACGGCTTCCTTACCTGCGAAGAATTTCATCTGGCGTTCCAGGTCAGCGACCCGGTTTTGAAGCTTCATCAATTCCAATAAGAAAGTCGTCTCGTTATCCTTCATTCTGACGTGCAAACGAACGGTGACGCCGACCAAAAATCCAATGACCGCGCCAAGGGGAAAATATATGAGACCAAAGCTCTTGATCGCAAAAAAAGCCCCGATTACGGCTCCGAGAATCGGCATGGTTTTCCTCTGTGATTGGGGGTTACCCTATGATTGAAACATTCTTCGGGGTGGAAGCCGAGGCGATTTTCGTTAAACGACCTGAATTTTTTCGAGCAAAACCGAGCGCGACCTGGCAACCCCTGGCCGATGAACGACTTGAAAGCCAGCCTCCTCGGCAGCAAGAACGGAGGCCCCGAATTCAGTCTCTTTCACGTGACCCGCCGGCTCGGCCACGAGAACCCTCGCGGCCGGTTTCAGTGCCGCGTGAAGCTCCTCGAAAAGGTGTTTCGCTGACGGGACTTCGTGGACCATGGCCATGGCGAGCACGAAATCAATTTGTCCCGCATATTTCGAGAGCGCGAGAGAGTTTTCGGACGTCTGCACGAGATCAATTCTCTCCAGCAACCCGGCCTTGGCGGCGCGCCGTTTTAATCCCGAAAGCATTTTCGGCTGCAGATCAACGGCAACCACTTTCCCGCCGGGCCCGACGATGCGGGCCATCTCCAAAGTAAAAAAGCCCATCCCGCAGCCGAGATCAAGAACCGTCATTCCCTTGTTCAGGTGGGGCTCGAGAATCTTCTCCGGCTTCTGAAACCACCTCCGAATCGGGCTGATCAGGAGATAGCCCAGCCACCAAGGACAAACATGCGGCCTTTGTTTATGCTCAACCAACCCGCAGGGCGAGGCGGATCTCTTTTGACGGTAGCGGGATACGAATGAATTCCACGCGCTTTTGAGGAACTTGAACAACGCAGTTAAATACAACAGAGCCAAAGTGTAGCTCTTTACAAGTCGTGCGGCCTTCTCTGGCGGAACTTTTTGAAAGAGTCGTTGCGGTAAGTTCATCGGCTTGATTATCGGGCAGTTCAATGCCGGAAAGCAACGGGCTCTTCAGGGTGCCCGTCAAACAGACGTACTAAGCGCGAGGGCAGGCGCCCTAAGCAGGCGGCGCAGGCGCATCCACTTTGCCTTGCCCATCAACCAACAAACCCACAAACCACAGGCGGTAAGCGCAATCGCATTTTTGGATATAAACGATATCTTCAGGCGCTTAAGAGCGATGTGGGGGAAGAATAGCTAGCCGGGCTAAAAGATTAATTAATTCCAAGACTTGTAATGTGCGACTTTGAAATAGACGACAACAGCCGACTATTATATGCAGCGCGTCATGAATAGGCGGTCAATTTCATTACTCTTCAGCGCATTTGCCCTGAGCACTTTCGCAAGCTCCACCCTCCACGCGATGGAATACGTGGAGGTTTGCAATCGCGAAAACTCCTGTAAGAAGTTCTCTCGCCTCATCATGGGCACCGACCACCTTAAGCAATCAGGCTGGACCTACGACGGTGAGCCTGAAAAAAACGATGAGGAAGTTTACAAAATTCTCGACGAGTCGGCACGGTTGGGCATCAACCTCTTCGACACCGCCCCGATCTACGTCGGTTCGGTTGAGAACAGACTGGGGCGCTGGCGCGCGAGCAGGCGGGATCTGGTCCTCAAAAACGACTTCTACGCGAGCGCGGATCTGAATCCGGATAGAAAGCTTTACGCGCTCTCGAAAGGCGGTTTCCCTTTCGATTTGTACTACGCAAAGCACCTTGCACCGGGCACGCACTCCGGGCGTCTGCAGGAAGAACTGCAACGCTTGGGCAGTCTGAACAATGTGCCCCCAGGGACTTACGCAAGCCGCCTCTACGGTAACGTCGAGCAGATCAAGCAGCGGGTTCTCGAAGAGATCACGAATTCCTCTTCGCAGCTCAACGAAGATATCACGATTTATCTCATGCATCGGGACGACGGGGATTTCGTGGGCTTTCAACCGCTCGAACGCGAACAAACTCCGGTCCGAAATCTCATGGAAGCCCTCAGTGCTCCCGAAATCTCAGGCAAGTACTGGATGCTGGGTTGGTCAAATTGGAAAACAGATCGCGTGAATGAATCCATCGACCTGGCGGAAAAGAATCCAGCACTGACGAAACCAGCTTTCAACAGTCCCTACTTTTCGCTCTTCGAGATGAGCTCAAGGAGTATTCACGCGGGCGGCATCCAAGTGACTCATCAGGAAATGATGGACCCGAATTTCCAGAAAGGAATCAAGCTCTCGCCTTATTCTCCGCTGGGCGGCTTCAGTATTCTGGATAAGCCAGAGCCACGTTGGGAAAACGCGAAGAACGCCGCGAAAAAGGAATACGACGAAGGCGATGCTTACTGGCGGAACGTTTTCCACGCCATTTTCACGAAAGCGAATGAAGCGAGGTGGAAAAGGGTCGTGAAATTCACGGACAAGTTCAATGCGAAGCACGGCACCACTTACACAATCGACCAGATGATCAACGCGTACGCGCTTGCACATCCCAGGACGGACTTCTTGACCGTGGGACCCATTACCCTCGAACAACTCCGGAAAACCGTGGGTTCGCTAAAATTGGCGAGGATGCTTACGCCGAAGGATCTCGAATATCTTTATCGCGGGGAATAGCGGCTAGGTATCGGGTCGCCCGCGGAAGCGCCGAGTCGCTGTTACCAGGATATGCCGGCAGAAATGAGCCCGGTTACCCCGGATTGATTTACATCCGTTTTCACAGTACCCGTCGGCTTCAAATCTTTGACTGTGTAAATACTGCGATCATAAATCGCTTCAGCTTTGACGAAGGCTTTCTTGCCGAGGGCGGCCTTCAACCCTGTCCGCGCGGAAACGTAGTTTCCGAGGCCTTCTTGTTGCGCAGCCGAGCGAGTTTGCAGAATGACGTCCTCACCGCAAATCAGGCGTCCACAAGAATCGGTCGTGCAATTCCGGTTAGTCGTTGTCCGTTCAGAGCGCTTCATGCCCGAAATGATACCGCCCTCTACTGCCGCATCGACCGCGATGATGTTCGCGATTGTCTTCTCTCCAAGAACCTTCAACCCTGCCGAGATGCCGTTGAGATTTTGGCGGTGGTTGCTTTCAACATTAAACGGAACCACGAAGATCTCACCGCGTGCGGTTTGCTTCTCGTTGAGCCCTTGGGCGCCGAATGCAATCGGGGTGTATCTTGCGCGAGAGGGGGTGGACCGCAGGCCATGATTTGTCGCGAAAGATAATCCATGAGTGTCGCTTCTTGATTTCCATGGTAGAATGAGATCAATTTCTCCGACGGGTATTCCTTCTGCCGTACCATCTTCAGCTAGATCGCCTGTGTTCACGCCTCCAATGGAAGCTTTCAAAACTGTTCCCACTCTTGGGCCATCGTAATTGTTGCC
The DNA here is from genome assembly GCA_035291325.1 of Bdellovibrionota bacterium. Taxonomy (GTDB): domain Bacteria; phylum Bdellovibrionota; class UBA1018; order UBA1018; family UBA1018; genus XYD1-FULL-55-31. The sequence goes on from DATDSK010000180.1 coordinate 22,599, forward strand.
CGATTTGCGCAGATCGAGCTGAACTTGTCCACCGGCCCCTTCTTTGGCGTCGGCGCCTTTGGCCTCAGTCGAGCTGTGATAGAGCACACCTCCGCTTAACGAGCTCCGGAGCAGGAGGGGCTTGTCATCGGCGAACGCAGTTGTTGAGATTGCCGATGTGCTCAGTACAATTAGGGACACAATACGTATTTTCATAGTACTCCCAAAAGTTTATTAGATTTTTTAAATCAGATGTTTTACCAAGAAATCCCGGCGGAAATCAGCCCGGTCACCGCGCTATCTTTGACCCGTGATTCCGGTTGTGGTCCGGTGGATTTCAGGTCGACTACTTTGTAGCCGGTTTGATCATAGATCGCCTCGGCTTTAATGTAGGCGTGCTTTCCGACTCCGAGCTTCATCCCGGTTCGAGCACTCACGTAATTCCCCATCCCTTTCTGTTGAGCGGCGCTTCTGATTTCAACGACAGTTGGATTTCCACAGCTGACCTGGGTCCCTCCGCAGCAGTTCGTCGTAGTCGTGCAGTTGGGTGTTGAATTCGTTTTTGCGTTTCTGCCCATCCCAGAAATCAGTCCCGCTTCGATGGCGGCTTCGATCGAAACAATGTTCTTGATCGTAGCTTCGCCGAGTACTTTGACTCCGGACGACATACCGTTCAGGTCACGTCTCAAATCAGCCTCAAAGTTATAGGGAATGACATACAGCTCACCGCGAGCCGACTGTTTCTTGTTGATCGCCTGTGCCCCTACGCCCACGACGCCGATGCGAGCCAAGGAAGGAGTGCCGCGAACCGTATGATTTGTCGCGAACGCTGTTCCGGATTCATCGCGGCCCCTGGTCCAGGGGATCGTCAGATCGAGTTCTCCGACCGGAACGTTCTCCGGCATGCCTTGCTCGTCCAGTTCCGAAGTAGCAGCTCCGCCGATGGAAGCTTTCAGGATCGTTCCGACCGGTGGTTCGCCTCGATTTGCCGTGCTTGATCTTAAATCGACAGCGGCCTGGCCGCCAAACGTAGTGATGCTCTCGTTAGGACTCTTCACGCTTCCAACCGCAACGCCAGCCCCGAGATTGCTTTTCAAGAGAAGGGGTTTGTCGTCACCCAGTGCACTTGCCGAAAAAGCTGTTATTAGCGCAGTAATAGTCACAAACCATCCAATTCGCCTCATACCTTACTCCTCATGCGACGAGCAGTAGTGCAAACATCTTGCCGCGGTAAGTGCGCTTGGAACTTCTTGAAATCATTGTTGGCACAGGCATTAACGGACATGTGTTCAACGAGACACACGCTCACATTTTGTTCACCATCTGTTCAAACCTTGAGCAGGCGATCGGGGATTCCGCCCGCGTTTTCCCGAACTTGGTGACTATGAGCAGGACTCCTCAATCCTGAGTCACTCGCGCCAGATTGAAAAGCTGAAGATTGAGCTGGTAAAGCTGATCGGCCTCGGAAGACGAGAATTCCTGATCCAGGCAGACCATGAAATCCGAAATCCTCTTCTTCAGGAGTTCGAGTTGGTCCTTTTTCACAGCAATGCTCAAACCCATTAAGTGCCTGCGCTCCGGCGGCAGCCCCTGGACCGATTCCAGTGAACGTTCGATCATCATCTGGTGAAACCGCTTGACCATCGGGCGCGGTAGATGATCCAAGATCGCCACGCTGTGCTCGGTCTTGACCCAACGGCCGTCTTCATATCGCCGGACCAAATTCACCCGTTCGAGTTTTCGAAAAGACGTGGTCACCTGATCGGGCGAGATTTTTCCGCCAAAGTGGCGGGAAATCACATCCGGGTCATGAGAATGATCCTTGAGATCGAGGTAAAACAGGAGCGGAAGCGTATACCAAGACTCGAGAACCTCGAGTTGCGTTTCCGAGAGGACATGGGAGTGCGTGATATGCAGGTGCCGTGACCTCATTTCCTGGATTTTTTTGAACAAGGCCATCGCCGTATTCGGTTCCTGACTGAGTTGGAATCTTCGCAGCAGTTCCAAATAGTCGCTTTCGTCAGGCCCGAGTTCGAATACTTCAGCAATCCTGACAAGGGTGGCCTTCGGAACCGGAACTCCACCCTTGAAGATCTTTTTGACCTCAGTTCGAGAGCCGGCGCCGAGTTTCTCCGCAAGCGCTGTGAAGGCCGCTTCGGCTCGGTTTTTGCGCGCGCGAAAGTTCTTCAACCCGCACAGACACTCGGCGAGGTCGGTGTAGTGATAGACAGAGGGAGCCAGCTCACTCATCGTACGTCACCGGCTGCGTGTAATCGCCAAAGCGCTTTTCAAATTGGGCGCGGGTTTTCAAACAGTACGACTTCTCGGAGAAGCGACGTCGCATGGAGTCGCTCGGGTAAAGCTTGTCCAAGTAGTAATACCGGGAGGGGTCAAAATTGATTTCACTCTCCTGCGGAATAATCCAGAACGTATGGTCAAAATGCGATTTCATCTTCAGGCCTGTGATCGTGACGCTGGGCGAGCGATCGGCGAAGCGGATCTTTCCGTTCAAGTCCGAGTTCCTCAAGACCTGCGCCCCTGAGCCGGAAAGCGTGAAATTTCCAAAGACGGTATCGAAGCGTGCCCCGGAGAAACCTTCGATCGTCGCTTCCCCTAGGGAACAGTGGGTTAGGGTCGACCGATCGGTTCGCAGGGTCAGTGTCTCCATTGTGGAGTTCTCAACGCGATTGAAATTCCCTTCGATCAAAATCGCGGGATATCGTCTACCCATGATTCGGATATTTTCAAGCTGGTTGCCGTTTCCCAGCAATTTTAGATAGGCGCCGTTGAGTTGCAGGTCCTTGACGTGGTTGTTTTTACCGCCCGAACAGTGGACGTTGCTAAGATAACGCGTTTTTGAATCGAGCTCGATAAAGCGAAGGTTGATGAACATATTGTGCTCGCAGCCGCCTTCGCTGTCGAAAAGAATACTTGAATCGATAAAAGTATTATCGACCGGAATTGTTGGAAAAAATGAAATCTCGACCCAGCTGGTAACCCCGACAAAGTTCCGGGTTCCGAACAGCTTCGCGAGGTTCGTCGCCTTTCCGCTGGAATAACGCTCGTAGACGATCCCTCCCCCTCTCCGGGCAATGGTAATGCCATTCCGAGGCTCTGAACGAAGAGCCATGAGCGCCCCATGGAGGTTCAGCAGAATTTCGTACTCCTTGTCCGTCAAATCCGATCGATCCCCGGCAAGCTGACGGTCCCGAAGCTCCATCACGGTTCCCAGACCGGCGACAAGCGGTGCGATCAGATCGTGTCCGAGCGACGTCCTGTGGTGAATGTATTCGTGAAAAAGAAGAAGCGCCTGGTTTCTGACACTCAGTTTTTCGAAATACTCGGGCTTCAGCTCAATTACCCGGCGTGTTTTAAAATACCCCGTTTCTTTTTCCGGCTCGGAAAAGGAGTAAGTGAAACTCGCGGCCCGGCTTTCAAGCCCCGGAATGACCGGCAGGGGTTCTTCCGAACTGAGGCGGTCCGTGTAGAAGTGCTCGAACAATTCAGGCGAGACCGACTCATAACCGGCCCGGAAGCGCGTTATTTCATTCAGTTGCGTGATCTCGTCGAGGAGCCCTGGAATGGATTTCAGATCGATCGGGCGATAGGAATCCGGGGTTCCAGGGTTGACCCTGCGATAGAAAAGATCCGCCGGAACGGTGGCGCCCGAGGGCAGTTGAACGATGGAATCACCGCTACCGACCAGTCCGCCCTCACTGTGCGCGGGGGACGTGAAAAGACAGAAAATAAGCACGGTTATGATTGTCAAAGGAAACAACAAGACGGGTTTCATGAGAGCCTCACCAAACTAAACCCTGTTCCACAGGGACGTTTTTGGATCGCCACCAGGCCCGAGGGCCAAAACTCTGATGAGGCCGAACCTCATGCGAGTGCGTTGGTGTATCGCGCTTCTAATGCCGCGGGGTGCTTCGTGTCAAACTGTTTCTGGAGGCCGATCGATTTCCGCGCCGATCGCGAATTCATGCTTATTGGCGATCACTCCACTTCATCATGTGGGGCGCTCCCTCCTCTTCTTCCAAATGGATAGCACGACCGAGATGCCGAGAATTCCCGCAATGATCCCAAGCGCTAGCGGAGTCGGGACCTTATAGGTATCCACCAGGACCATCTTGGTACCAACGAAAATGAGAATCGCACCCAGACCGTAATGGAGATACTCGAAAAGCTCCGCGAATCGGGCGACCGCGAAATACAGGGACCTCAGTCCTAAGATGGCAAATACATTTGAAGTATAGACGATGAATGGGTCCGAGGTGATGGCCAGAATCGCTGGGATTGAATCAACCGCGAAGATAAGGTCTGAAACCTCTATGAATAAGAGCGCGACCAAAAGAGGGGTTGCTACGCGTTTGCCATTCTCGAAGGTGAAAAAACGGCCGCTCTTGCAATCCCCGCCGATGGGAACCCATTGAGTGATCAGGCGGAGAACAAAGTTGCCTTTGGGTCGAAATTCCGCCTCATGCTTGAAGGCCATCTTGAGGCCGGTCAGGATGAGAAACGAACCAAAAACATAGATGATCCAATGAAACTTCTCAATCAAGGCAATTCCAGCGAAGATGAAGATAGCGCGCATGAGGAGCGCGCCCAGGATTCCCCAAAAAAGGATCTTGTGTTGGTGAATCGCGGGAATGCGAAAATAAGAGAAGATCATGAGGAAGACGAAGATATTGTCCACGCTGAGTGACTTCTCGATCGTGTAGCCCGTCAAAAACTCAAGCGCAGGCTCTTTGCCGGAAGTGAAGTAGAGGCCCAAGTTGAAAAGGAGGGCGAGTCCGATCCAAACTCCGCTCCAAGTCAGGGCTTCCTTAAATTTCACCTCGTGCGCCTTCTTATGGAAGACGCCTAGATCGAGCGCCAGCATTGCCAGCACGAAGAGATTAAAAAGAATCCAGTGAAACGTAGACCCAGTTGTTACTTCGTTCATTTCGGCGAACAACATCGCGGAGTTCGCCCGAACCCGTCAAGAAAACTTTGCTGGCTTCTTGGGCAAGGCCAGGAACGCGCCTCATCAAGAAAAATGCGGTGCAACAAAAACCATCTTCTCCCCGCAATAGCTTTAAGGCCTCGTAACATAACTTGCATGTGTTCAGTGGATGGGTCATAAGCAAGGAAGTCAAAGCAACTTAAACGGTCGCTCCACGTACGGCATCCAAACTCGATCGTTAGATCGGGGTAACGTGAAGCTTCGCAAAAAAGTCGGCCAGCGGCCTGTTAATAGACCCTCTTCAGTTCGAAAACCTTTTCCGGCAAGCCGCTTCCCAATTGTGGGCGTGGGAGCGTCTGCAGGCGGTCTGGAAGCCTTCAAGCAGTTCCTCTCGGCTCTTCCCACTGATACCGGTATGGCCTTCGTGCTCGTCCAGCACCTTGCGCCTCATCACGAAAGCATGTCGGCCGATATTCTTTCTCGGACCACCCGGATGCCGGTCGTCGAGGTCAAGGACGGGATGCGCGCGGAGCCCGACCACGTTTATGTCATCCCGCCCAACTTCAGCATGGGCATCCTAAATGGAGTTTTAAAGCTCCTGCCCCGTATCGAGGTTCGCGGTTCTCAAAAAGCCATCGACTTTTTCTTTCGCTCGCTGGCTGAAGATCATAAACACCTTGCGATAGGGGTCATCCTCTCGGGCAGCGGATCAGACGGTACTGAAGGACTGGGCGTCATCCAAGGAGAAGGGGGGATAACGTTTGCTCAATCTCCCGAGTCCGCGAGATTCGATGATATGCCCAAAAGCGCGATTGCCTCGGGCGTGGTAAATCTCACGCTATCGCCGCAAGAAATCGCAAACGAGCTAGCGAGAATCGCCCGCCATCAGCATGAACGCGAACCAGCGCAGCTGCCTCCGGATGGCCTGAGCCAGATCCTCGTTCTCCTGCGAAACCACTGCCACGTCGATTTCACTTACTACAAGTCCAACACCCTCCAGCGACGTCTCGAACGCCGGATGGTGCTGCATAAAATGGACACCGTCGACAGCTACGCCAAGTTCCTTACCAAGAACCCGGACGAGGTTAAGGCGCTCTTCGCCGACATCCTCATTCATGTGACGAGTTTTTTTCGCGATCCTGAGGCTTTTGAAGCGGTTACCCGAAAAATATTTCCGAAGCTGCTGAAAGACCGGCCGCCTGACTCCCCCATTCGAATCTGGATTCCGGCTTGCTCGACGGGAGAAGAAGTTTACTCGCTGGCGATCTTGCTCCTCGAATTTCTGGGAGACCGGAGTTCCAGTACGCCTGTTCAGATCTTCGCTTCCGACATCAGCGAATCCGCGATCCAAAAGGCCAGAGTTGGCGAATACTCCGAAAGCATCGGCCGCGACGTTTCCCCAGAGCGACTGAATCGCTTTTTCACGAGGACAGAAACCGGAAATTACAAAGTCAGCAAGTCAATTCGGGATATTTGCCTCTTCTCACGGCATGACGTCACGGTGGATCCGCCGTTTGTAAAGATCGATCTCATCTCTTGCCGCAATCTCCTGATCTACTTCACCGCAACGTTGCAAAAGCAAGTGATCCCGATTTTTCACTATGCGCTCTGCCCTCAGGGTTTCCTTTGGATGGGGCGATCCGAGACCATCGGGGGCTTTTCGAATCTGTTCTCACTGATCGATAAACAAAATAAAATCTACGCGAGGAAAAACGCCCCGATCGCACTGTCTCTCCAATTTCCCGCCAGCACCTATGTGCCAGGGAAGCAAGAGACCATAAAACCGCGCAGCTTCGCTCGGCCCGCGATGGATGCGCAAAAATTAGCGGATCTCGCCCTGCAAGCGGAATATCCCGGTGTCCTCATCAATGAAGAAATGGAGATCCTGCAATTTCGAGGGCGCACGGTTCCGTTTATCGAGCCCGCTGCTGGAACGGCCAGCTACCATCTTCTAAAGATGGCTCGCCCGGATTTCGCGCCTGACTTAAGAGCGTTGATTCAAGCGGCCAAGAAACAGAACGCTCCTGCCAGAAAAGAAGGACTTCGGGTCAAGGACGGACGCCGTGTCGTGACTTTTAACTTGAAAATCATCCCGGTTAAGCCCTCATCTGCCTCCAAAGAGCGCTATTATTACGTCCTTTTTGAAAATGCGATCGAGGCAGATGAACCAAAAAGTGGAACTGCCCGTGGACGCAACAAGAAGGCGGCCAGCAAACGGTTAGGACGCTCATCGGATCCTCATCTTGCCGAACTCCGGCAAGAGCTGACTTCCAATCAGGAATACCAACGCGCTCTCATTGAGAGATATGAAACCACCCAGGAGGACTTGACCACGGCGAACGAGGAACTTCAGTCCGCCAATGAGGAACTCCAAAGCACTAATGAAGAATTGGAGACCGCCAAAGAAGAGCTCCAGAGCAGTAATGAAGAACTCACGACCGTCAATGACGAACTGCAAAGCCGCAGCGTGGAACAGGTCCAGCTCAGCAATGATTTGCTCAATCTTCTGGGCAGCGTCGAAATCCCGATCCTCATGTTGGACAATGACCACCGGATTCGTCGCTTCACCCCCCTGGCAGGTCGGGCGTTGAACTTGATTCCGAGCGATGTGGGCCGTCCCATCGGGGATCTTAAGCTCAACTTCACTTCTCCAGGGATCTCCCTCGACCTGGATCAATTGGTTTCAGAAGTTCTGGAGACGATTGAATCCAAGGAAGTCGAAGTTCAAGACCGTCAGGGCCGGTGGTTTCGCCTTCAAGTCAGGCCATATAAAACGATCGACGCCAGGATCGATGGCGCCGTTTTAGCCTTAGTGGACATCGATGTTCTTAAACAGGGTCTGAAAGAGGTCAAAGCGGCCAGAGAAGAAGCTGACAAGGCAAATCGGGGCAAAGACATGTTCCTGGCAACGCTCTCTCATGAACTTCGTACGCCGCTCACCTCGATCCTGTCCTGGGCCGAAATGATCGGCAAGGGAAAGCTTGACTCAGAAAAGGTCAAGAAAGGGATCAAAATAATCGAAGAAAGCGGAAAAATTCAGGCACAGCTCATCAATGATCTTTTGGATGTCTCTCGAATTATCGCGGGGAAACTCTCTCTTGAGCTTCGAGAAGTCAATCCAAGTACTATCCTACACGCGGCCATTGAGGCGGTCAGGTCCACAGCCGAACTGAAATCCATTCAAATTGAAGCCGCTTTTGATTCCACTATTGGCACAGTCATGGCTGACCCGGTACGTCTCCAGCAAGTTTTTTGGAACCTTCTGACCAATGCGGTAAAATTTTCGGCGCCCGGGTCCAAAGTTTTCATCAAGCTTGAGAAGCACAGGGGACAAAAGGGCGAGCATGCTCAAGCGATGATTCAAGTGGTGGACTCGGGCAAAGGGATCGACCCGGAGTTTCTGCCCGAAATTTTCAATCGTTTTAGCCAGGAGGACAGTTCCAGTATTCGAGTGCACGGCGGTTTGGGTTTAGGGCTCGCCATTGTTAAAAATCTTGTTGAGTTGCACGGCGGGACCATTCGGGCGGAAAACCAGGGAGACCAGCGAGGGGCCACCTTTACCGTACTTCTGCCACTCAAATCAAAACACCCCCTCCCGGAACCGCCAATCTATTCCGATAAGAGCATGAACGATGAAATCCGTCTCGACGGGATTCGTGTTCTGATTGTGGATGATGAATTTAACACCCGAGGGGTTTTCACCGAAATGCTCCGGTCCGTGGGGGCGGAGACCCAAGCCGCCTCCTCCGCTCGGGAGGGATTTGAACTTCTGCTGCAGTTTAAGCCCGATGTGTTGGTGAGTGACATCGCGATGCCAGAGGAAGACGGGTACAGTCTCATCCGGAGAATCAGGGCTCTGTCGCCATCACAGGGTGGGCTTACTCCCGCCATAGCTGTCACCGCATATGCGGGTACCGACGATGCCCGGCGGGCGCTTTTAGACGGTTTTCAAGCACATCTAGCCAAGCCGCTGGAAGCTCGCCGTCTGTTCGAGATGATTGCGAGATTGGTTAAATTGAAGCCCGAAAGCACTTGAGACCGCTTCTAGCGAATCGGCTCGAAGTTATTTCCGACACGCAACGGAATGGGTTTAGCGTTCTGAAGCGGCGATATTTTCAATAATTCAGCTTCCCCGAGACTGCCTACGATCATCTGATGTGGTTCCCCTCCTGAACTGGACAGGGTATAAGCCCCCTGTTCTATTAAGGAGAGAGAGATGGAAGCAAAGACAATCGAGTTCCAGAGATGGACGGCGAAGCGCAAAGCAGAGCTCGTTCTGGAACTGATCCGA
>DATDSK010000181.1:0-20611 GCA_035291325.1 Bdellovibrionota bacterium
GCGGCTGCACTGACGAATCAGAACAGCATCAGGATCTCCTTTAGCAGCGATCAGGCGGGTGTCGGGTTTCTCTGTTCCCTGGACGGCGCGCAGGCAGTTGCTTGCAGTTCGCCTTATGCGTATTCCGGCCTGGAGAGCGGCAGCCATGAGTTCCGGGTAAACGCGGTGAGTGCCGCTGGAATCGCTGATCCCCAAGGAGCCGCTCACGCCTGGGTCGTTGACATGATTCCGCCCGAGACCCCCATTTTGGACGCTGGCTCGTTGAAGTCGATCACGAACTCGCCGGGTGCGAGCTTTTCTTTCGGGGCCCCCGACGCGGTTTTCTACGCCTGTTCCTTGGATGGCGCGCCGTTTGAGCGCTGCGAATCGCCCGTCGGATACGCCGGATTGCTCGAGGGTTCTCATCAGTTCTCGGTAGTGTCGATTGACGCTGCCGGAAATTCGGGATCAGTGCCGGCGAGCTTTTTGTGGAATGTCGATCTGACGCCGCCTGTTTCAAGCATTGTTGAAGCACTTCCGGCTGCACCGATCACCGCGGAAACCACCATGCGAATCACCTTTCTTGCCGACGAGAGTGCATCATTCGAATGCTCTCTGGACAGCGCCGGCTACGCGCCATGTGATTCTCCCGTTGAAATGCTCAATCTCGTCGACGGAGCGCATCTGTTGAGCGTTCGTCCGACAGACGTGGCCGGGAATATTGGCCTTCCCGCCAATTACGCCTGGTCCATCGACACGATCGCGCCCGAAGTGATTCTTGAGTCCGTGAGCCCTCCCGCCGGAATTTCGAATGCGTCTTCCATCATCGTGAATTTTTCGGCAAACGAGAGGGCTTCGTTCGAGTGCAGCTTTGACGGGGCACCGGTAAGCGGGTGCAGTTCCCCCTTTGTGGCGCCCGTTTTAAACGATGGCCGGCATATCCTGGGTATCGTTGCGAAGGACGTGTCCGGAAACTCCTCGATCCCGGTATCGCTGGAATGGGAGTTGGATTTCATTCATCCCACGATCGGTTTCGGAACGATCACCCCCTCGGCGGCGAGTTATATTAATTCTTCCGTCCTGAGTGCCGAGATCATCCAATCCGAACCCGTTCTTCTCTCGTCCTTTTTGAACGGAATGGATCTCGCTCAGACCGCGTCTCCTGTTTTGCTGTCGAGCCTGACGGAAGGCAGTTACACCCTCCTGGTAACCGGGACCGATCTGGCGGCGAACGTCGGCAACAGCATCACGCATCAGTTCACGGTTGATATGACCGCCCCGGCGTTTGATCTGAGGGCTGACATTTCGGATTCGGTCACCCAGGTAACCACAAATCTGTTCACGTTCAGCGCGACGGAACCCGCTTCCTATGAATGTAATCTTGACCAGGCCGGCTTTTCAGCCTGCTCGAGCCCGATGGCGGTGGCAGGCTTTGGCGAGGGCGCGCATGCGCTCAAGGTTCGCGCCACGGATCTCGCCGGCAATGTCAGCCCGATCGCGGAAGCGGCCTGGACAGTGGACGTGACTCCTCCGGCGGTCACGATTGATTCCGAACAGATTGACCGCACGACTTTCAAGTTCATCTTCTCCGCGAACGAGGCTGGAAGCTCCTTTGAGTGTTCGCTCGATGGCTCCGCATTTTCGGCCTGCGAAAACCCGAAGATCCTGAGTGGGCTCGCGCCTGGTTCGCACCTTTTCGGTGTCCGGGCTAAAGATGCCGCCGGCAATCTCGATCTCAAAGGCACGCAGACCCAGGTGACGGTGGATGCCCCGATCACCACTCGAATTACGAGCGTATTCCCGGCTGCCACGCTGACAACGCAATCCACGATCGATCTTTCCTTCGAGACTAACGTCACGCCGGCCGTCTTTGTCTGCAGCCTGGATGGCGCGGCACCGCAGCCCTGCACCTCGCCGGTTCATTACGAAAATTTGTCAGGCGGAAACCATCTCATTCTCATCAGGGCGATCGATCGCTTCGGTGAAATGGATGCGATCGGAGCAACTCATCAATGGAGCATCGATATCACCGCTCCGGTCACATCATTGACACCGTTCCGCCCTTTGAATAACGTGATCAGCTTTGGTTTCGAGGCAAATGAAATGACGAGCGCCTATCTTTGCGCACTGGACGGCGCGGCCGTCTCGCAGTGCAGTTCCGGAATCAGCTTTACCGGACTCGGCACGGGTACGCACACCTTCTTCGTTCAGGCGATTGACCTGGCCGGCAACATAGATGGCGTGGGTGCCAGCCATGTTTGGACGGTCAACCCTCCGCTCGTCACTTCGATTACCGCGAAGAACCCTTCCTCGAGTTATACGAATCAGAGCAGTATCAGCTTCTCCTTCTCGGCAAATCTGAGCAATGTGACTTTCTTGTGTTCCCTGGACGGAGCGGCGGCCGTGAGCTGCTCATCGCCGGTCAACTACTCTGCTCTGGGCAATGGAGCGCATAATTTCAGCGTTCGCGCGGTGGACGGCTATGGCACCCCTGATCCAGTGGGAGCCTCCCACGGCTGGACCGTTGATTCGCAGCCCCCGACGGTTCTCTCGCTGTCGACCGGGACCACCAGTACGAGCGTCACGATCAGCTGGGTCACTGACGAGCCCGCCACGAGCAAGCTCAACTGGGGGGTCGGTTATGATACGAGCAGGGTTATTCCGGAAGACTCGGCATACGTAACGAGCCATAGCATCAGGATCACCGGCCTGACTCCAAATACCCTATATTCATTCGTTCCTGGCGGGACGGACCGCGCCGGTAACGCTTACACGGGCGTCAGAAAGTCCGTCCGCACGAATTTTTGATTGACGTGAGAACGGTTTATAAAGCGGTTGGACTCAGGTACGCTATTCTGAATGACATCCCTCGTCCGGTTCGGATTGTTCACTTTTGCTTTCATTGGATCACTTTGCCCGGTGGACGCGGCGCCCATTATTCTGTGGCACAATCAATCCGGACAGCAGGCGCGGTTTTTTCAGAAAATCGTCGCCGAGTTCAACGCCAGCGGCCGCTTTAAAGGAAAAATCCAGGCCGAAACAGGCCTGGAACTCGAATCCATTTTGATTCCACAGATCGATTCCTCGGTCCGGCCCGACATGCTTTTTATCCCCTCCGATATGATCGGCCTTTACCGCGAACTTTATCTCTCTGAAATTCCCCCGTCGTGGAAGGGGGCTCAGACCGGAATTCCGGATGATGTGTATCAGCTCCTCACGTTCGAGGGAAAAATTTACGGTATTCCGGTACTCGGGGGCAATCGCCTCGTTCTGTTCTACAACAAAAGCCATGTTACCGTTCCCGCGAAAACGTGGCAGGAGCTGCGCGATCAGGGGCAGGCGTTACGGAGTACAGGCATTAAGCCGATCGGCTGGCCGTTTCTCGAGCCATATTACTTTCTGCCGTTCCTTCAGAGCTTCGCGCCATGGACTCCTGAACGGCTCAACACGAATGCCATGGAAAGCGCGCTCTCGGCGTATCACCAGCTCACGGTTTCGGGATTGATCTCCGCGGACTGCGGCCAGGACTGCAATACGAGCCGGTTTTATCGTGGAGAGTTCGCCTATGCCATCAGCGGCGACTGGGCGGTAGCGGACGCGAAGCTGAAGCTGGGAGACCGCCTCGGAATCGCGGATCTCCCAAAACTCGGCGAACGACCTCTCCTGTCGGGGCGCGGGCTTCAGTGCCTCGTGTTTTCGAACCCTAAAACGTTTTCAAAGCACCAGGCTCTCTTTCTTGAGTTCGGCAGATTTCTCCAAAGTGAGGCGATACAGTCCCGATGGGCGAACGAGGCGCTTAGGAAACCACTGCACAGGGCCGTCAGCGCGAACAGGGATGATGGGAGGGCGACACTGATTCCGAGTTCGAAGCCGACTTTTTATGCCTGGCTCGCTATGAAACAGGGGCTGGGCGCCCTGCGGGGCAAAACCCCTGATTTCAAGGCAATCGCGCGGCAGATCCAGGAAGTATTCGAGCAAAACGTGGGGAAAAGGTGATTCGCAGCTTCAGGGTGCTCCTCATTGTCATTCTTGTCGGCGTGGCCACGGTTCCGGTCCTCGCCTTGACTTATCCTTTCACCAGAGCGGTTTCAAAAATCGTCGAAACCGGGGCCCTTCGCGAAGTCTCATTGACCGCCGAAAGTCTGTCGCGAGACATGCGTTCTTATGTCACCATTCTGGTGACTCAGACCTTCGCGTTAAGCCGGGACAGTGACGTTCAGCGCGCGACCAGCAGTATTCTTTTTGCAGACAAGGCGAATTTTCTGCTGAGCCGGTTCCTCGAGGACAATTCGCTTGTTTCGGCTCTGTTTCTTTTGAATGAACAGCTCAAACTCAATACCGCGGTTCCGGCCGGCGCTGGCACGCGAATGGCCGGACTTCGGGAGCTCCTGCAGGAGTTCCAGGAAATTCCTGATCAGCCCGCATTCTACCGGTTTCTCCGGAGCGAAGGAGGGGCTTCGTTTTTGCTCGCGGTACCGGTGAAAGGACCGTTGAAGCGGCCGACGGGAATGATCATCGCTGAAATTCGCGTGGAAGACCTCAAAATGGCCGTTCAGGCGCGGGTTCAGGAGCCGACGACGGCGCAGTTGTTCGTCGACGACACCCAGGGAGCCGGGCTGTCGCCGAAGTTTTTAAACGAACACTTTGTTTCGCGAAGCCCCCTTGTCATCGAGAGTTCAACACCGGGTCGCGTTTTCGCGATGAAAGTCCTGGTGGCGGAACCGAAGTCCGTCCGGCTCGCGATCGTGCATTCCACGATTCGAAAGATGCTGTTCGGCTCGCTTCTGCTCGTTCTCATCGTCGGTCTTGGCGGCTACTCCCTTGCCAATCGGCTGAACCGGCCGTTTCGACGCCTGAACGAGCATATCCAGAAATATGAGTCCGGTAATTACAAGGCGCCGCCGCCGCCCTTCGACATGGACGAGTTTCGGTTGATCGCGAACACATTGCAGACGATGGGGACGAAGATCAGCGCGCATATCGAAGCGGCCGGCGAGACTGAGCGCGCGAGAGGCGAGGTCGAACGGACAAGGCTCGAAACCGAACTCAACTCGCTTCATCAGCAGATGCAGCCGCATTTTCTTTTCAACACGTTAAACAACATCAGTACCGTTGTTCGAATGGACCCCGAGCGAGCTGTCGGGTTGCTGAACCGGCTCTCGGATCTTTATCGACTGACTCTCGAAATGTCCAAAACCAACACGGTGCCGCTCTCCAAGGAGCTTCGGGTCCTTTCACATTATCTCGATCTGCAGCAAATGCGCTTTGGCGGGCGCTTGAGCTTTTCGATTCCGCCGGAAGACGGGTTCGAGTCAGTGCAGATTCCCGGGCTCCTGATCCAAACCCTCGTGGAAAACGCCGTGAAACACGGCATCGCGAAGGCGCGCGAGGGCGGCGCGATCAGCGTGACAATCGAGAAAACAGAAGGTCTTTATCGCTGCGAAATATCGAATACCGGAGCCCCGTATTCGCCCGCCCCGAAGAAGGGTTTGGAATCGAATGGAACGGGCCTGGAAAATACGATCAAACGCCTCGATTTGCTCTACGGGGAGCGGCATCGGTTCCGGATTCGAAATGACGGGGGCGGAAGGACCGTGGTCGACTTCTTTTTCACGGGGGAACCGGTATGACACGCGTTCTTTTGGTCGATGATGAACCGTTGGCGCGGGCAAGGATCAGGAAGTATCTTGAAGACTCCGGACTTTACGAAATCCGGGAAGCCTCTGACGGCTTCGCGGCGCTCGAGCTGATCGCCGATTTCAAGCCCGAAATCGTGTTCTTGGATATCGAGATGCCGGAGTTGAACGGGTTTGATGTTCTTCGGAACATTCCGAATCACGAGGACATGAAAATTATTTTTCAGACCGCCTATGATCAGTTCGCCATTCAGGCATTCGAGGTAAACGCGTGCGACTATCTGCTGAAGCCGTTTCGTGATGACCGGCTTCAAAAAAGCCTTGAGCGATCGCAGCGGCTCTCCCGGCCGACGGAGTTGAAAAAGCTCGAAGACCATCTTGTCCGGGAGAAACGTTATCTGGATAAGTTCGTCGTTGATGTCGGGACAAAGACCAGGATCATTCCCGCCGAGAACGTCTTCTATTTGTCAAGCGAGTCGCACGTCACCAAGCTTGTGCTTGAGCAGGTGGATTATGCCTACGGGCAGTCTTTGACTTACCTCGAAAAGCAGCTGGATCCGGCTGTTTTTCTCCGAATCCATCGCAACTGTATTGTTCGCTTGGATCGGATTGCCTCGTTCACGAACGGTCAAAATGTGCAAGTTTCGATGAAAAACGGGGCTGTTTTGAAAGCCTCGCGCGAAGGTGGCCGAACCCTGAGGGAAGCGTTTTCGAAGTGAAGAGCGGTGATTGGCTGGGAGCGGCGCGAAAAAACGAGGAATTACGCGAACCGGCTAGAGGACTCGGACTATCTGGGTTAAAATCCAGCTATGAAGACGGATTTGCGAGTCCTACTACTTTTCTTTGGCGGCATCCTCGCGTCTATTCCGTCGTCTTACGCAAGTGAGACCGATCAGTACCACGATCGTACCGTAGCGCTTCGCGATTCACGGGACGTTATCAACGACCGCGTGAACAAAAGGATACGAAAGGCGGTGGATGAGTGGCGCGGGGGCGTGGACTTTCTTAAGCTCGCGGCGGCAATCCGTAAGTCAGTGGACGGTGCCGGTATTTGGGGAAGAATGACGTTTTGGAGCAAAACGAGCGGAGACGTCGATCGCGTCAATACGATCAAACACAGCATTTATCGTTCGTTGCCAGCGGTGAAGGGCGCCAGAGTTTTTCTGCTTTCCAGCCCGACCATTCGGGTGAATGAAACACGCTTTGGAACCGATAAATTCTCGCACATGTTCTCGCAGGGTTGGAATTATTTCGTCGTCGCGCGACAACATGGAATGGAAACCGCGCTGCGCGGCGGGATCGAAAGCGAGGAGGGCGCTTTGGGTCTCGCGACGACCGGGGTTTTCAGCAATGCGGACCTGGCTGCGAATTTTGAAGGGTTTCGCTTTTACCGAAGCCTGTTCGAAGATGGGGTGATTCCGGGAAAGCCGGCGCTCGTTAAATGGAACAGCGCCGGAACTCCGGTCGTGCAGCGAGATTTCGACATCAACGACCACGTCAATGCGTATTGGGACGAATCGATCAACACGAGTTTTTATCCGCAGTCGACCGAGGCGCTTATTCTTGAAAACATTCTGAAACTCTGCCCCGAGTATTACGCCCGTCCCGAATTGTTCGCGATCGACCCCGATCTTGATGAAGAGCTTTCGGCGCGGTACGCGGGTCTCGGCTTCAGGCAGTATAAAACCAAGCGGCTGCAGAATCTTTGCATGTGAGCTGGGAAGTTTCGCGCCAGGTTCTTTCGATCATTTCTAAAACGGCCATTTCAGCTTGAAGATGAGTGGCCAGTTTTTTCCGGTGACATACAAGACGCGCTGTTCCGGGTCATAGGCTATCCCGTTCGCGACCGACTCCGGATCCTTTGAGATACGCGCGAAGTCCCGGGGAGAAAAGTAAGATCTCAAAGCCGAAAGATCGAGCACGCCGTCCACGCACCCCTTTTCTCCCATTTGGATGCGAAAAATCAGGTCCGTCGGAAACACGTTTGCCAGGATCTTCCCGTTTACCTCTTCAAGTTCATTCAGCCCGCGCACCGGATCTCCTCTCAGTCGAACTTCCAGCGAGCCCTTTTCCTTGAGGTCAACCGTGTCCAGAAAATACAGCTTCGCGGTCCCGTCACTGGCGATCCAGGCAGCTTGGCCGTGAGTCAGGCCCCAGCCCTCTCTTGGGTACGAACGGATCGTCACCAATTCCGGAGTTGGCTCGTCAGGCCAAAGGATGGCCTTACCCTCCTTCCAGGTCAGTTGGAGGAAGATACCATTCCAGAAGTCCAGGCCTTCGCCGAACCATTGAGAAGGGAGTCTTGCGAGTTCAGTGACCCGACCATTGGAGAGATCGATTCGATTTAAGGCCGATGCGCCGTACCCACCGGTGCTTTCAAACAGCAGGCCGTTACGATAAACGAGACCCTCCGTAAATCCGGGTGTGCTGCGCCGTATCGTCCTGATGACCTGAACCTTCAACGATTCGGGCTCGGGGCAGGCGCCCTGAAAGATCGCGGAGAACCGCGCGGGAGAGCCCGGCTGCATGAGACCGAGAAGCAGCACGGCCGGGAACATCCTGTGCCAGATCAGCATCTGATCAGGGGGTTCAAACAGCGGGCCACCAGGAAATCGGCTTTACCGCGTCAGCGGTCGTGTTACCGTTATGGGGTGAGCACGAACCAGCAGTCCGAAAACGGTCGAATTGTCGATAGCCTGTGGATGTTCACGGCGGCCGTTTTGGCGGCCGGCCCGTTCGCGCTGCCGTTGCTCTGGAGAAATCCGCGCTTTTCACGAAAAACCAAGATCTGGGTAAGTCTCGCTGTCCTCGTGCTCACGGCCGCGCTGGTCCTTGTTTCGGGAGGGTTACTCTCGGGAATGGTCGATACTTTCCAGGAAGCCCGGCGGATCCAGGAGTATCAGGGCTACGCTCAGTAGAGACTCGTTAAAAAATATTCATCCAGGTTCATTTCCGCGCGCCTTTCTCGGCGCCTCTCCGTATCAGTTTATGTGGCCGCGATATTCGCCGGCCAAGAAAGGAGTTCGTGATGAAATTTGGATTCCCAAAGGCAAGAAGGTTTTTCGGCCGATTTCGACTGCGGTGCAACCTTTGCGGCAGGGCTTTTAAAGCGAATTCGCGCGTCTTCCGATTCTGTAAACTCTGCAAAACGGAAGATGAAATCCTTCAATTCGCTGCATGGCTGCAAACCTGAGAATCCGAAATAATGCGTGTAATCATCAACCGAAACAGGGGGGGGTCTAACGTGAACGAAATTTTCTATGTCCTGAATGAAATTCTTTTTGAAGTTCTTGTCCGCATCCAAAGCGGAAGATAGTAAGATGCTTATATGCATCTTGCTCCGTTGATTCGAGATCTCGCGGTCATTACCGCGATCGCCGGAATTGTCGCCCTCGTCTTTCAACGTATTCGGCAACCGGTAGTCCTTGGGTATCTCGTCGCGGGAATGATTGTTGGTCCGCACACGCTGCCCTTTCCTCTCGTCACGGATATGCCCAATGTGAAGACCCTCGCGGAACTGGGCGTCATCTTCCTGATGTTCACGCTGGGACTGGAATTCAGTTTCCGAAAATTGGCGCGAATCAGCACTTCCGCGGGAGTTGCCGCCAGCGTCGAAGTGCCCTTCATGTTCTTTCTCGGTTATGGGGCCGGTCACTTTCTTGGGTGGTCGAGGATGGACAGTATTTTCCTGGGTTCCATGATTTCCATTTCCTCGACCACCATCATCGTCAAGGCGCTTGATGAGCTCGGATTGAAGGCGAGGCGGTTTTCCGAACTCATTTTCGGAATACTCATCGTGGAAGATCTGCTGGCCGTGATGATTCTCGTCGCGGTTACGGCGGTCGTTTCGGGCGGAAGTCTTTCGGCACTTTCGGTCGCGGAATCCGCCGGTAGGCTGGCTTTGGTCGTCGGCACCTGGTTCATCGCGGGTTACTTTGTGGTGCCGCGATTCATCCAGTATGTCGCGCGATTCAAATCGCAGGAAATCCTGGTCCTCGCCGCAACCGGTCTATGCCTCTGTCTCGCAGTCTTCGCGGCGAATTTTCATTACTCGGTCGCCTTGGGCGCGTTCATCATGGGTTCGATTTTGTCCGAAAGCACTGAATCAAGGCGGATCGAGGAGCTCGTTTCCCCCCTGCGGGACCTGTTTGCCGCGATATTTTTCGTTTCGGTCGGGATGCTGATGGACCCGGCGGCGCTTTGGAACAACATTGGCGCCGTCCTTCTGATTACCTGTCTCACGATTTTTGGGAAGGTCACTGCCGTTACCTTCGGTGTTTTGATGAGCGGCCAGCGGCTCCAGACGTCAATTCTCGTGGGCTTCGGTCTCGCTCAGATAGGCGAATTTTCCTTCATCATTGCGACCCTCGGGCTCTCACTCGGGGTCATGAGTGACTTCCTCTACCCCGTCATCGTAGCCGTTGCCCTGGTCACGACCTTTGCCGCGCCGTACCTGATCAAGTACTCCTATTATTTCGCACAATACCTCGAAACGCATCTTCCCGTGAGGGTGAAGGATGCCGTCGAGGCGTATGCCATTTGGCGCGAAAAAGAGGCCGCCAAAACCGCCAGGGGCGAGTTCAGTCAGAAGTTCCTGAAATGGGCCTTGAACGGGTTCATCGTGACGGCGATCAATGTCATCATCGCGGCCTACGGCATGCCTCTCCTGGAGGGCGTCATTGCCACTCCGCAATGGCGATATGCTCTGGGCTGGGCTTTGGGGCTGTTCCTTTCGTCCCCGTTCATTTGGGAGATGTTCGCGCTATTCCGTCCCGAGAAGTCCAAGCGGCAACGAACGCTTGCCGGGCAGAGCCCGGCTTCGATCATGATGCAGGTCGGTACCGTCACCTGGATCGGGTTGCTGAGTCTTGAATTTTTTCCCGGACGTTACGTCGGTCTCGTGACGTTCATGCTTGCCGCTCTATTTTTCGTGCGTCTGTATCGTGAAATGGAAGCCTCCTATCGTTGGTTCGAAGAGGGTTTTCTCGCGACCTTCAAAGAGCAGAAGAAAACACGGCGCCCGGCCGACATTTATCGCGAGCTCGCCCCCTGGGAGGGACACTTACTCCGCGTCAAGATACATCCGGATTCGGAGGTCTCGGGAAAGCGATTGCGCGATTCCGAGCTTCGAAAAAAGTACGGCGTCAACGTTGTCGCCATTCAGCGCGGTTCGCGGACTATCGTGGCGCCCAACCCCGATCAGCAGCTTTTTCCGAAAGACGAATTGCTTGTCCTCGGGACTGACGAACAAGTCGATAAAATCAGGCCGCTCGTTGAATCCCCCTTTCGTGCAACCGGTGACTCGGCGATCGAGCGGTACGAACTCAGGAGAATCTACGTTGGAGCTTCCTCGTTTCTTCTCGGGCGAAGCATTCGGCAGTCGCGTATTCGCGAAGATTATTCCGCGATGGTCGTCGGCATCGAGCGCCAGGGCAACAGAATCCTGAACCCGGAGAGCGACGTCGTCATAAAAGGCGACGACACGCTTCTGCTTGTCGGTGAATCCAGTCGTCTGGACGAACTCGCGAAACAGCCGCCGGCTTAGAAATATTGATCAACCAACGGGATGATCACCTTGTCCAGGAATTTGACCTTGAGTTCTTCCGATACCAGCCTCGAGCCTGGTAGATAAACGTTTTCAAAAACGTTCTCAAATTGCGATGCGACACTCTTGTCCATGATCAAGAGACCGTTCTCGATGTCGTGCAGAAAGCTTCTCATGTTGAGATTCGTTCCGCTGATAAAGAGCAGCTCACCGTCCACGAGAATGGCTTTGCTGTGAAGGATCATGTGCGAGTCCTTCGACACGTACACGGAAAAGTACTTCGAAAATCTGTTCACCGATTGAGTGTTGACGCCCATGGTGATGGGGGGCGAGTTATCCTTGATGAGATCGAGTTCGGTGATGAACTGAATCGAAACGCCGCGATTGACGGCGTCATGAAAGGCTGCCGCGATTTTTTTGGTGGGACGAAAATACGGACTCACCATTTTCAGGGACTTCGTGGCGCTCCTGATGAGATCGGCGACGAGATCTTCGAGTTGTCCTCCATCCGCGAAAGGAACGGAAATGAGGTGGCGCACCCGCGTCCCCTCGCTTTCCAGCCGGTCAAGACGAGGAAGCGCGGAAGGAATATGCGCTGTCGTCGGGCGCATGCGCATGGTTTGGTGGTCCCTGTTCCAGAAGCTCAGGTATTGCGCGGTGACCTCGCGGGCGACATGGTCGCCGCGGATCAGGACTTCGAGATCGGAGAAGAAGCTGAAGGGCGAGAGCAACGTTCCATACTGTTCCATCTCGGGATGCGCGGAGTAATCGGGGGGCGAGTGAAAAAGAAAGGTGTCCTTCACGTTCCGACCGCCGATAACCAGGAAACTTTCCTTCGGGTTTGCCGTTGAGACCCCGGCAAGAATTTTTGCGTGAATGACGCGTTGGAGCCGATTGATGCTCCAGCGGGATTTTCTGGAATCGTCGCGATAGAGCTGGATTTTGATGTTCGGGCTGTGACGCTCCATCTTCCTGATCAGGGCCATGTCTTTCGAAAAGAGCGAGGTCGAGACGCCCGGGACAATCACGCGGACGATTGTTCCCCGCTCGGCGTGCCATTGCAGAATACGGGACAGGATCGTGCCGTAAAAGTCGACCTTGAATTCCATCGTGCTGAGCACGATCGAGTCAAACTTCGGTGCCTTCGAAAAATCGATCGGGCCGTTCATATCCCGTTTCGCGATCATTTCCGCCGAGAGCCGGCTGCCGATCAGAGCATGGACTTTCGTGTTCAGGGATTCGATCGGGTCGTCCAGAAGTTCCGCTGAGTCGGCGTCAAGGTCACAGGTCATCGAGGGATAATGCGCCTGCAAATAGTACTGGTACGGCGTCCAACCGGGAGAGCCGGGTTGGTTTGACGGGTCGTAAAGACAGGCTTCGCGGACGGAGCCGGCGAGCTTTTGTTCGGAAAAGAAACTCTTTGAGACAATTCGGATTCCGGCATTGAATTCCCGTTGTCCTTGCTTTTTGAACAGAAGCGTGCAGCGGTTCGCGCCGGACGGCACATTCAACGAAATCTTCTGCATCGTTGAGTTATGCACAGGAAGATTGAACTTTGCTTCCTTCATGTTTTTCAGATCAAAAAAAATCCGTCGTTGAACGGTGACCGGATGATCGCAACGCAGGTGGACGTCGAGAACGAATGCTTCAGGATGAGTTGATTGCGATGGCGAGTTCGCAGCCAAATGATTTTGGAGGGGGATCACTGCGGCGTATTTTTCCGTTTCGACCGGGAAGTCGATGACCGGCTCGCCTGACAGGAGCGGCAAGGAGGCGAGATCGTCGATTCGAAGTATCTGTCGCGCTTCGGCTGGAAAATTCGCTTGTTCATTCAACTCCATCCGGGTGACCGGAATGGAACGGGACGCGATTCCATCGGCCGCAAAATTTTTTGCTTCCGCACGGACCTCGTTCTCTTTACTGCCCCGGTATTGTCGCAGGAGTTCGGACTGAACCAGTGGCGCGATTGTCTGGATTGCCTCAATCGAGTCGCTGCTCGGACGGCGCTGCGGGCCGGAGCACGAAGCGAACAACAACGACATCGAAAATAGTTTCAGGAGACAACTCCGCCGGTAAATTGTGAGGAAGTTCATGATCTCTTTTCGTTATTTTGGCCCAAACTCTTGAAAAAAAAGCAGACCAGACGCGAATTGGCTGAAGTTCGATTTTACCTGGTATTGCGACGACTTATCGAGGAGTGTGATCTTGCGGAGAGTTTATGGTGCGCCGCATAAATGCCGCTCGCCACGGCATGGCCGTTGCTCGCTCTTTTTTGAGGTGATGACTATGAGGGCTTGGTCGACTCTGCTTGCGCTCTCCCTGGCAATGCTTTGGATCGTCGGATTGGCTGATACGTCAGCTGCAGGGTGGCTGTCGTGGATGAACCTTCTCGCGTCGATCGCCGCTTTCATTGTTTCGGGGCTGGTTCGACCCGGAGCGCGGCGAGAGCTGCGGTCGGCTGCGCCGCTGCTCATGTCTTTCGTTCTTTTTGGGTTATGGGCGCTTGGGTCCGGGACTAACGGATTGCCTTGGCAGAATTGGTGGGATTTTTTTCTGGGATGCTGTTTCCTGATTGCCGCCGCTTACGGGTATACGGGACGGGGCGCTATCCTTCCCTCGCCGGCAACCACGCGGAAGCCGTACGTCAGCAGAAACCGGCGATACAAGGAAAGCGCCTGAGTATCGGGCCGATTTAAATTTTAAATTCCGGGCAATGCAGCTCCACGAAGCGCACCAACCAGGAGGCCGCGGGTGAACGGTTCACGGTTTCGAGGTTTCCGTTACTGAACAGGTCCACGTACTCGGTCATCCCCGGCGATTTGCGAATGGCAACGTATGAGAGCGAATCGAAGCCGGGTTTTCCGGGGTGGGTTTCGATGGGACCTTGCTTGGCGCGCGAAATGATCTGATCAAGCTCCTCGACATTGGTGATTCGGAGCGGCCGGAATTCCTCAGAAACGACATTGCCTGCCCGGCGCAGGATTTCGATCCCGTGCGCGACGTCGTTTACGACAATGTTGCATTGAATGTAGAGGGAATTGGGGGCGCCGGCTTCACCTTCAATCAGTGTTTTGGAAACCCTGAGGTCGTACGCGTGAGCAGAGGCGCCGGCCGAAAGAAGAACCGTTCCCAAGAAAACCACAAAAAGTTTTTTCATATGAACCCCTTTATACGGGAGGCTTATCATAGAGAGCTGCGGACGAGAAGTCGGGTAAAATAATCACGAAGGCAATGGATTTCCCGCACGCACAAGGCCGCTAAGTGCTCGTACTCTTGGTATTATGGTGGAAATCCAATCGCCAACTTAACTGCTTGATATTCCGGGTGAACCGAGCCATCCCTACAACGGATCGTGAGTGCCGGTTCACCCCAGGTCTTATCCCGAAACACAGGGGGCAGGTGATCGGCGCGGCTCATTGCGAAAACAGAAAGGAGCGGTTGTTCCCCCTCCCTGAAAATGATGGGACGCCGGCGAATGATGCTCAGGCCGCTTTCGTGCGCGGCTCGTTCCACGCGGCGGCTCTGTTCTTCGGGCGTGATCGGAAAGACGCAGGCGAACAACCCACCCCAATTCAGATGAGCGGAAGCGACACGGCAGTAATCGGAGATATCCCCCCTCACCTCGAAACGGCAGGCGACTTTTTGCGGATGATCGCTTTCAATTCCGGAGCCGAGCGGGAAGTAAGGAGGACTTCCAAGGATAAGATCGAACCTTTCGTCGTCGGCAAGGATTTTCGAATCGCGAAAATCACCCCGCCTGATCTCGTACCGGTCCAGAAGGCCGTTGTACTGAGCGGACTTTCGCGCCAGCTGAACGCTCTCTTCCTGGGCTTCGATCGTCACAAAGTTCGAGCCAGGCAGGCGCCAGGCCGCGATCATTCCGACGGATCCGACGCCGCTTCCCAGGTCGAGTACTTTGGCCGGGCATGGGGCCCAGGAGGTCCCGTACCATGCGACCAGGAGATCGTCGGTGGAAAACCGGTGCCCGTTCTCGAGCTGGAATAGACGAAAACAGCCGCTGATCGAATCGAGGCTTTCGCCTTCCACGATATCGAGATCACCCGGAACCTCGGACCGGGCTTTGCCCAGCCTTTGAAAAATCGATTTTCATTCATACGCCAGCCCCGTTCTCATCACGGTTTTGAGATATCATTGCGTCACCCTTGACGCACAACACCAAACATCTGCGCTTTCATCCCGGACGTGTTTGCGCTAATCTCCGTTCATTCATCAAATTTCACAAGGAGAATAGCAGCATGGCCAAGCCAGTCGTTGTGTCCAAATTCCAACTGAAGGGTCGCGAGATTCTGTCCTCATACGCCGCCTTCACCCTTGAGGGCGAAATGACCGCCTGGGTTGAGCGCGGTAAAGAAAAGTTCTGGATAACGGAACGGAACGGCGTTGCCAAGGGCACCTCTGATGGCGAAAACGAAGCCATTTACATTGAAAACGGGAAAGCAATCGCGAACCTCGAGAAGAAGATCGCGCCACTTCTGCCGAAGAAAGTCGTTATTAAGTCTCCGCAGGATATTTTCGACGCGGTCGCGGCATTCGACCTCAAACTGATTCAGAAAGCTGGAGTGAACAAGAAAGATTGGGGCGGTAACGCGTGCCTCGCGGCCTCAACGGTTTTGTTCCAGCTCCTGATGAACGCCGCCGGATACAAAGCCTGGCAAATGAAGGCGAATAAGAAGTCAAAAACCTTCTTCTTCCCCAATATCGGCTTCAACATGGTTTGCGGTGGCGAGCATGTTCCGGGCACGAAGCAGGACATTCAGGAAATGTTCTTCTTCACGATGAAAGACAAATCGATCAAAGCCGTTTTCGAGACCGGAACCAAATTTTTCAAGCAGTTCGAAAAAAACCTTGTACGCGACGGCAAGCCCACCGGCACCGCCAAAGAGCGCGGTTTTGTGTTCCCGGTCGCCGACAATTACGAAGGTCTGACTCGGATCAAGGAATGCGCGAACCAGCTCGGTCTCAAGCCGAGCGAGTACGCGATCGGCACGGACAACGCGTTCAGCGAAATCCAGAAGACCGAGCAGCTTCGGGCCGAGGGCAAATACGACATGCGGTTTTCCGGTCAGGGAATCAAAACACGCGAAGAGTTGATTGCCTTCAACTATTCGATCGTCGAGCAAGCTCCCAATTTCGTCACCATGGAAGATCCGGGCAGCGAAACCGACGTCGAAGCTCATCGCATGATGACGGGCAAATACGGCGATCGCATTCAGGTCGTGATCGATGACGCCGCGGTTACCCAGATGCGTTTCATTATCCCCTATCTGGCCAGCACGGATCGTTCTATGCGCGCCGGCAACTCCGTCCTTATCAAGCTGAATCAGGCCGGGACCTTCACCGAAACCTGTCTCGCGACCGAGATCGTTCTCGGTTTGGCGAATCCGAAGCAGGTCGAGACCTTTCTGAAGGCGCGCGGTGATTATCAGCGCGTCATGGCTGAGCTTGAAAAAGTCGGCGTCAAGTCGCTCGATGAAGCCTTGAATAACATTAAGAAAGGAGGCTTCACGGCCTTCTTCTCACATCGTTCGACGGAAGGTTCGTCCGAGTTCCTGCCGGTCATGCCTTTGATCTACGGAGCGGTTTCCCGCAAGATTTGGTTCAAAGCGGGCGCGCCGAACGGTGAGCGCAATCTGCAAAACTACAACCCCCTCATCCGGGCCGAAGAGGAAATGAAATCGCGGAAAGTGAAGTCAGCGGTCGCCGGGTTTGAAGGATTGCCGAACGAGGTGAAACTCCCGCCTTTGGCGTGATATCACGGAGATAATAATCCGGTACTTGGCACGGCCCGCAACGGCAATCCCGTTCGCGGGCCGTGTTTTTTTGCGCGTTCTTTCAACCATTGATGTACCCCGCCCAGTGGAGGTATGACTGAACCATGCTAGCTAAACGAGTCCATCAGTTGGAAAGTTCCGGAATTCGACGGTTGTTTGAACTTGGCCTTAAGATGAAGAATCCGATCGATCTCTCGCTTGGTCAGCCGGATTTCGATGTGCCGGCCGCCGTGAAGAAGGCCGCCATCGAGGCAATCGAAAAAGGCATGAACCGCTACACGCCGACCGCGGGCCTTCCGGAATTGCGCAAGGCTCTTTCGCTTCAGCTTCGAAAGGAAAACGTTCACACGCATGATAACGTGATGATGATTTCCGGAGGTTCGGGCGGGCTCAACCTTGCTCTGTTCGCGGTCGCGGATGACACTTCCGATGTCTATCTCCTGGATCCCTGTTTTCTTACCTATCCACAGCTCATCAAGCTCGTGAACGCCGAGGCGGTTTATGTTTCGACCTATCCTACTTTTCGCCTCAGTCCCGAGGGCCTCGCGGAAGCCGTGAAAAAACGCGAGGCGGAGCTCGCCGCCAGAGGTGTTCCGGCGCGGCGCAAGATCCTCATATTTAATTCGCCGGGGAATCCGACCGGTGTCGCTTATACGGCCGCCGAGACCGAGGCCCTGGCCAGAAAAGCCCGCGAACTCCAATTCCAGGTCATCAGCGACGAGGTTTACGACACCTTTACCTACGATGAGCCGCACGTGAGCTGGGGAAAGTTCGATGATCAGGCCATCGTGATCCGCGCCTTCAGCAAAACCGGCGGGATGCCCGGATGGCGCATTGGCTACGCGACGGCTCCGACCGTTATTTTCAATGAGATGCTCAAGCTTCAGCAGTTTACGTTCATCTGCATCAACACACCGGCCCAATGGGCCTGTCTGAAGCTTCTCGAATTGGATCTTTCGCCGATTATGGATGAGTACCGCGCCAGACGTGACCTCATCTGTTCGCTATTCGATCGACACGGCTTTCAGTATCAAAAACCCGGGGGCAGTTTTTACGTATTTCCATCTTTTCCCGTCAAGGATGTACCCCGATTCATGAAGCGCTGTATTGAACGGGAGATTCTGATCGTTCCCGGAGAGCTGTTTTCGATGCAGAATACGAATTTCAGGGTCTCTTTCTCGGTCAAGCCGGCGGTGCTCGAACGCGGCGTGAAGCTTTTGTCCGATATCGCGGCGGAGTGCTGACGCGCGGATTTTCCGTTCAGTCGGCCCGGCCATGTACGCTTGACATCGCCCCTTTTGCGTGAAACTTTTGAAAAACGGCGATCGGCCGGATGCTGATCTTTTTTGCTCGGGGGGGCAAGTCAATGACGTCTTCGTCCATTCGTTTTTCACTGATCGGAATTGTTTTCGCCACAAGCCTGGGTCTTCAAAACGCCCACGCGTTGCCGCTTCCTCCTCCTGGCCAGGAGCCGGATCTCTCGATCGAGGCGTCATTCGCGCCGGACGTCGCGGTGGATTTCACCGCGATCGTGGCACTGAATAACTGCTCAGGATCTCTTGTCAGGTTGACAACTTCGCTCGGGAGTGACGAC
This sequence comes from Bdellovibrionota bacterium, assembly GCA_035291325.1. Lineage (GTDB taxonomy): Bacteria > Bdellovibrionota > UBA1018 > UBA1018 > UBA1018 > XYD1-FULL-55-31. Next base: position 18,547 of record DATDSK010000181.1, read on the forward strand.
GCGATGGTTCTGACAAACGGTCACTGTCTCGAGGGCGGTTTCCTCAGTCCCGGGCACGCCGTGGTGAACAAACCATCGAATCGCACTTTTAAATTATTGAGCAGTAACGGAAATAAAATTCTTGGAACTCTGCAGGCACGCCGCATTCTGTACGGAACGATGACGAACACGGACATGGCGCTCTACGGTCTTACCGAGAGCTATGATGCGATCGAGAAAAAGTACTCGGTCCGACCGCTGACCATCGCGCGGAACCGTTCCGCGAGCGACCGCCGCATCGCGATCGCCTCGGGCTATTGGAAGAGAATCTATTCCTGCAGCATTGACACCTTTATCAACGAGCTTCGGGAAGCGAATTGGATCTGGAAAGACTCGATTCGCTATTCCAAGCCTGGTTGTGAAACGATCGGCGGAACTTCGGGCTCCCCGATCATCGACGCTGAAACGTATGAAGTCGTCGGCGTGAACAATACTGGCAATGAAGATGGCGGGCGCTGCACGATGAACAACCCTTGCGAAGTCGATTCAAACGGGAACGTGACGGTGCTTCCGCAGGCTTCCTATGGGCAGCAGATCTACTGGGTCTATGATTGCCTGGATTCCGGCAATACGTTCGACCTCAGCAGGCCTGGCTGCTTGCTGACCAGGCCGAAAAGCCAATAGCCGTTCGTCCCGTCCCCGGTTGTCTGGGCAGGTACGTTACGCTAGGCTGGGCGGATGACGCCCTGGACGCCGCCATTGATCTCCTGGACCCCGAAAGGTCTTTACTGCGCCGAGGGTGATTTCCATATTGATCCGCAGCGTGCCGTAAGCACCGCGATTCTCACCCACGCCCACAGCGACCATGCACGGAAGGGAAGTCGACGGTATTTTTGTGCCGAAACTTCGGTGGGTCTCGTGAAAAGCAGGTTGGGCCGGGCCATTGAGATCAAAGGCGTGCCCTATCGCGAACGTATTCACTTCGGGCACGTCGGGTCCGCTGGTCAGGTGGCGGTGAGCTTTCACCCCGCGGGGCACATTCTCGGATCGGCGCAAATTCGCATCCAGCGTGGATCGGAAGTCTGGGTTGTTTCTGGCGATTACAAACGGGAACGGGATCCGAGCTGTGAGCCGTTTGAGCCGGTTCGTTGTGATACCTTCGTGACGGAAGCGACCTTCGGAACGCCGAAATATTCGTGGAAGAAAGACCTCGAGCACGGAAGCGCGATTCATGCCTGGTGGCAAGAGAATGCGAAAGCGAATCGAAACAGCATCCTTTTTGGCTATTCCATCGGCAAGGCGCAGCGAATTCTCGCGGAACTCGCGCCTTATGCCGAACGCCCGGTCCTGATTCACGAGTCAATTGAAGAGCCGAGCCGGTGTTATCGAGAACAGGGATACGTCCTTGCCCAGACCCGCCAGCTCGCGTCGCTTGCCGCTGCTGAAAAATTACGTGGCGAGTTGGTCCTCGCGCCGCCGTCCATCCTGAAAACCGAATGGTTTGATCGATTCGGCGATTTCCAGACGGCCTTCGCTTCAGGCTGGATGCACGGGTCGTCCCATGGGTTTGTGATGTCAGATCACGCGGACTGGAGCGACTTGAACCGTACCATCGACGAAACAGGGGCAAGCCGGGTATTTGTCCTGCATCGGGACGGCGCCCTCATCCGGCACCTTCGACAGCGCGGTCTGGATGCCCATCCTGCAGCGGCGCTTGTGCCCGAAGCTTATCATCGAATCGAACCTGTGAATCTTTCCCTCTTTTAGGTAAGAAGGGGAATCATGAAGCTGATCCATCTCGCCATTCGCGAGTTCGCCGTACCGGTCCCGAGGATCGGGAGCATTGATGCGCATTCCGGTTACGGCCGTGCCGCCGCCGAGGGCCAGGAAATCCATCTTCGCGTTCAGCAAAGAAGGGCTAAAACCGAAAGCTCCTATGAAGCCGAGGTCCCGATCAGCCGGGACTTTGAGCGGGGTGGCTATTGCTTCCGTGTCGGCGGGCGCATCGACGGAATCTTCAGGGACAAGCCAGTCCGGATCGAGGAGATCAAAACAACCTTCAATATCGCGGAGCTTGCCCGATGAC
>DATDSK010000182.1:0-9728 GCA_035291325.1 Bdellovibrionota bacterium
AGCCACCTTCGTGCCGCCCAAATCGTAAGCCAAAACATACGGAATCTTGCTAGGGACTTTCTGAGTCATGATTATAGATGTACCATAGGAAACATGGAAAACCGACACGGAAGTCCTCGGTCCCCGCGAAACCAAGGCGCAGTCGAAAAGAAACCCCTGGCGGAAGTAACCAGTATCCTGATCTTCGCGCTCAGCATTTTCAGCCTTTGCGCGTTGCTCACCTATCATCCGAATGATCCGTCGTTGTTCAGCAACGCAAAGGGACCCGCGATGAACGCTTGCGGCCGTGTCGGCGCATACATCTCATCCGGATTTCTGCAATGGTTCGGAATGGGATCGTTTCTTGTTCCCGCCGCACTGTTTTTTATTTCGGCCTCGGTCCATAAACGCGAAGGGTGGGTCAGGGTTCTCGGGACCATCGGCGGTATGACCGTATCCGTGATTTCGCTGACCGTATTTCTCACCCTTCAATGGAAGTACTGGCCTTACAGCGGCACCCTCCTGCTTACCGGAGGCGCGTTCGGCGCCTGGATCAGCGAGCTTCTCCTGCGGCAATTCAACTCACTCGGGTCCTCCATTGTTTCACTCGTTGTCTATTTTGCCGCACTGGCCTTATCGACACCTCTCAGCGTAGCCCGGATCGGCGCAACGATTCTGAAGGTTTTCTGGGTACTCACCTGGAAGACGACGCGACTCACGGCCACTTATCTGGTCTATTTCATCGGAATCGTCGCGATGCGGGCCGCGCATGCCACCGGCGATCTCGTCCAACGCCTCATCGAAGGAGCCGTCAAACGTGCCAAGGAACGAGCCGAGCTGTGGAAAGCATTACCACCCAAGAACACCCCCGAGAACACCGAAGAAAACAAGAAACCCGTCATTGACGTCGAAAGCAGCCCCGTCGCGCCTGAAGCCGCGCTAGCGCCAGCGCCGAGTGCGATTTCCGAAGCTCCGAACGCCCTGCCGGAACTCGAACCCGCTGAGCAGCTCAATCTGAAGCTGGCCAAAGAACCCACCATTCTGCTGAGACAGGCGTCGAAGAACTCCGCCTCCGAAACTCCGACGGCGCAGGAGAGCGATATCGTGACAAAAGCCGCGGGCAAGCTGGCCCGCATCGTCCGCAGGAAAGGCCAATGGAAGCTTCCGACCGTAGAATTTCTCCGCAAGCCGCCGAAGATCGAATCCTCGATCGATCGCGAACGCTTGCTGTCGAATTCGATGATCCTCAAACAGAAATTCGCGGATTTCGGTATCGAAGGTGAAGTCACGGCCGTGCGTCCAGGTCCGGTGATCACGCTTTACGAGTTCAAACCCGGCCCTGGCGTGAAGGTCTCGAAAATCGCTGCCTTGGCCGATGACCTTTCCATGGCGCTTTCGGCGCAAAGCGTGCGCATTCTCGCGCCCCTTCCGGGCAAAGCCGTGGTCGGCATCGAAATCCCGAGCGAACACCGCGAAACGGTCTATCTCCGTGAGTTTCTCCAGAATGCCGACTTCTTCGGGAGCAAGCATGTGATCCCCGTGGCCATGGGAAAGGACATCGGAGGCCAGACGTACCTTTCAGACTTGAGCCGAATGCCCCATCTTCTCTGCGCGGGCCAGACGGGAGCCGGAAAATCAGTTTTCATGAACGGCCTGATCTGCTCGCTCCTCTACCGATTCACTCCGGACGAACTCAGAATGATTCTGGTTGATCCGAAATTCATCGAGTTCCGTGCCTACCAAGACATGCCCCATCTTCTGCTCCCGGTTGTGGACGACCCGAAGCACGCCAGCCTCGCGCTAAAGTGGGCAGTTCGGGAGATGGACCGCCGTTACCGGATTCTCGCGAAAATCGGGGCCAGAAATCTTGCAACCTTCAATCAGAAGGTCGAAGAAATGGGCGCCGACGTCATCCACGATCTCCTCTTCTCGGAAGAGAACAGTGAGGGCCCACAGCCCACCTCAGGGAACGACTGGCTCGAGGCCTTCGAGCCGGACGAGGGCGGCGCTCCGCGCGTCGGGAAGCTACCCTATGTCGTCGTCATCATCGACGAGCTCGCCGATCTCATGATGACGGCGAGAAAAGAAGTCGAGATCTCCATCGCGCGTCTCGCGCAGAAAGCCCGCGCCGCGGGCATCCACCTCGTCGCGGCGACGCAACGTCCGTCGACCGATGTCGTAACAGGCCTCATCAAGGCGAATCTGCCGTCCCGCGTTTCATTTCAGCTGGCCAGTTACATAGATTCCAAAACCATTCTCGACCGCGCCGGTGCCGAACGCCTTCTCGGGCAGGGGGATATGCTCTTCATTCCGCCTGGCATCTCGCAAACCGTGCGGCTTCACGGCGCCTTCGTGGATGACGATGAAATCACGAAAATCACCGCTTTCCTCAAGTCACAAGGGAAGCCCTCGTACCGCGAAGAAATTCTCCTGGCCGAGGACGACGAGAATTCCGAAGACGGAATGGAATCGGACGACCACGACGAAATGTTCGAGGAAGCAGTCGAGTTGGTTAAACGCGCCGGGCATGCGTCGGCCAGTTTTCTCCAGCGGCATCTCAAAATCGGCTACAATCGTGCAGCCAGGATGATCGAAACCATGGAATCGCGCGGCATTGTCGGTCCGGCGGATGGCGCGCGTCCGCGTGATGTGCTCATGAGGTAAGCTTGAAAACCGCATTTTCGCTGCTCATTATTTCTGCGATACTGAACCTGTCTTGCACGGCGCTCGTCGCTCATGCCGCTGACCCGGTGGCGCCGGCGGCACCGCCGCAAGCACAACCTGCAAAGCCCGATTCGGAAACCAGAACGCCGAAAAAAACGAAGAAACCCGGCAAGGCCAAGAGGACCCGTGACAGAGAAGCCGAAGGCACCGAAGCTCCCGACCGATTCGAAGCGGACACCGTTATCAAAAGCCAGTACCAGCTCAACGGAGAATACCTCGAAGTGGACCCGGATTGACCGTCCATTTCCGCTGCCCAAGTACGTGCGCGAAGCACTTCAGCGGCTGAATGAAGCGGGACACGTCGCGTATGTGGTCGGCGGAAGCGTCCGGGACTTTTTCCTGAAACGCGAGTCCAAGGACCATGACATCGCCACGAGCGCGGATCCCGATGAGCTTTGCAGAATTTTTCCGGATGCCATCACGGTCGGCAAGGCTTTTGGAGTTCTGAAGATTCCCATCCAAAGCACCGGAGATGCGCCTCCCGAGCTTCTCGAAGTCGCGACCTTTCGCCAGGATCTCGAATACGAGGACCACAGGCATCCCAAGGCAGTTCGTTTTTCAGGAGCGGTTGAAGATGCCAGCCGCCGGGACTTCACGGTGAACGCGCTCTATTATGATCCGAAGACCTCTCGCGTTCTCGACCCGGCGAATGGATTGGATGATCTTTCCGACAGGATTCTTCGGGCGATCGGGAACCCTCGCGCCCGTTTCAAGGAAGACGCCTTGCGCCTCCTTCGCGCTGTCCGCTTCGCTTCCACCCTGGAATTCACGATTGAACCCAAAACCGCTGAAGCGATCAAAACAAAGGCAAACCTGATCAACCATGTCAGCGCCGAAAGAATCCGCGAGGAACTGACGTCGATGTGGTGCGGTCCCCATCCGGCGCTTGCCCTCGAGCTGCTGTCGAAATTCGGTCTGCTGCGGCTGATTTTACCCGAAGTCGAGGCACTTCACGGAGTGTCGCAGTCCCCTCTACACCACCCCGAGGGGGACGTCTGGAATCACACCGTCAAAGTCATGAAATGCCTTTCAGCGCAAATTTCCCGGCGACCCTCATCTCTGGCCTGGGCGGCCCTCCTCCACGATATCGGAAAGCCCGCGGCCGCAAGCCGCAGCGGCGGGAAAAATTTCACCGCTCACGAAGTCGATGGCGTCAAGATGGCGATCGTTATCGGCGAACGGCTGAAAATGTCCGCCCAGGAAATCGCAGCCATCAGCGCCATCATTTCAGATCACGTGAAATTCAGGGAAGTCTTCCAGATGCGGGAAGCAACCCTGCAGAGGTTCATTCATCAGCCTCATTTCGAGGAAATGCTCGCGTTACACAAGGCCGACGCGACGGCATCGGACGGAAACCTGGCATTCTTTGAGTTCTGCTCATCCAGACTGGCCGAGAAGAAAACAGCGCTATCGAGCGCAAAGCTGATTGACGGCAATGACCTGATTCAGCTCGGCCTGAAACCCGGAAAGGAATTCTCGGAAATCTTGCGAACTGTCGAAGATCTCGCACTCGAGAAAAAGCTGCACACGAAAGATGAAGCCCTGGAATACGTAGTAAAACATTTTGTGAAATGACCAGAATCACCCGCTGAAACTATTTTACCAGCAACGCGGCTTCCGCCGCCTGCCGGCTGACACCGGCGCAAAACACGTCCTTCGACTTCGAAGTTTCTCCGCGAAGGATCTGCAGGCGGGACGAGGTCACCTTGAGCTTTTTTTTGAGAAAGTGAAGTAATTCGGCATTCGCCTCGCCATCAACCGGAGGCGCCGCCACCCGGATTTTGAGACGGGGCGGCTCGCCGTGCAAACCAGAGACTTCGGTGCGCGAAGCTTTTGGCTGGATGAGCAGCTTCAAGACAATCCCGTTTGCCACTTCCTCAAACCAAGTCTGTTGGTTCATTCATGTCTCCGAAAGTCGACGGAGACGAGTCGCATCCGGCGCGAGAATCAACGTCTTGTTGTGGGTATAGCTCGCCTCAGTCGAATCCTTGATCCTTTTGACGAATTTCTTGAAAGTGTAATCCACTTCGGTTTTGCCCCATTGTTCCCCTCCGCTGTACTGAATCGCGAGCACGGCGGCGTCCAGAAGCGTCTCAAGGGGTGCGGATTTGCCGGGCTGAAGAGGGATCAGAACATGTGCCCCCGGACGTCCACGAACATGCATCCAAATGTCGTTTCCCCGAGCGACTTTGAACGTGAGTTCCAGATTTTCGTCCTTGTTCCTGCCCACCAAAATGGGCAATCCGTCCACGGACTGGAAAACCCTGCCCGACCAGGTGCCGCGCTTGTCCTTCTTTTTTTCCGCGCCCGACGGAAGCATCGAAATTCGAGCGAGCGTTTCAATCCCGCCAAGCCAATCCCAACTCGCCTGATCAGGCGCGCCGGGCCGCTCGGGAAACGCGGCGCCCGCTTGAAGAACCGCTTCGATTTTGGCCAGCCTCTTCGAAAATTCATCAATCCTCGAACGCGCTTCTTCCGACCGTCTCTGTGAACGGCGCGCTGATTGATAAAACTTCTCGACCTGCTCGACCGGACTCAGCTTGCGGTCACACGGGACCCGGACCACCTCTCCAGAGGCGAAATCAGAAATCGGGCGGGTTCCATCACTCTCAATGGGTGGGGGCGAAGGCAAGGACGCCTTAAGAAGATCACCAAACCTTTGCCAGCCGGGTTCCGAGCCGGCTTGCTCAAGTGCGGCCTTGCTTTGACGAATTCTTGTCAAAAACTGCTCCCGCATTTCCTTGAGGGCCTTAACACCGCTCTTCAGCCTGGTGAGGAAAATCTCGCGATCAATTTCATTTTCGATCGCGCGATGGAGCGCGTCGGGCGTCTTGAGCAGTTCCTCTCTGATGGGCGGGGATTCAGGTGCGCCGGTCCCGTCGGGCGGAATATAAAGTTGCCGATCCTCGCGCGGACCCCCGGAACGTGAACTGGCGATAATCGGCCATCCCTGGGCCTTCCCTCCTTCAAGAGCCCTGACCAGCAGCGCCTCGGGATTCGCCGGGACCATCGAGAGAACCAAGCCGATTTCGTCAAACCAGAGCAAAAGGACGCGCTCACCACTGAGTGTTTCGACTGCGGTGAGCTTGAGCCCTTTCAGGTGCTTCGAGATGACCAAGTCAAATGGTGATCGAGTCGCTCGTCCGGCCGCCTTCGGCCCCTTGCCCCGGATCAAGGCAACGTATGGTTGACGAGGACGTACCCCCACAAGGAGGCAAGCCTCTGCTCTTCGGCCCGTCAGCCGCAGGACCCATTCACCTTTCAAATAGCCTTCAGGATGCCGGGCGCGCTCAGGGATAACGATTCGATCCACGTACAAGCCCACAGCTTCGTTTCGGAAGAGATCCCCCGCCATTTTCATTTCGCGCCAATTCAAAACAGGCACCATGCGGCAGATTCTAGCCCAAAAGCGGGACTTCTGATACGGTGCCGCCATGATAATCTGGAAGTTGCGCTCTGGCGGGGCGGACCGGCGTTTTCGTGCGGGCCACCCCTGGATCTACTCAAACGAACTCGCATCAAGCCCGACGGGGACCGAGCCAGGAGCCCCGGTTGAATTGCAGGATGCTTCGGGAAAATTTCTTGCTCGCGGTTACGGCAACCCGCATTCCCTGATCGCATTCAGAGCAATGACGCGTGATCCTTCGGATAAGGACCCCATGTCCCGGGATTCGGTGTTCAGAAGTCTTCTTGAGGCCGCAAAAGTACGTGAGACGCTCGGGCTGCATACGACCAGTCACCGGCTCTGCTTCGGAGAAGCCGATCGGCTTCCGGGCCTGGTCATAGACTTGTTCCGAATGACGGCGGGACGGCAGATCTTCGTCATCCAGGCTCACACCGCTGGAGCGAATCGGCTCGTACCGGATCTCCCGGAGCTGCTCGAACGATACGTTGCCAGTCAAGATCACGAGCGCGCGTGGGAAAACACCGGCATCATTCTTCGCAACGACATCGGCGTCAGAAAACTCGAAGGCATCGGCGAAGAACCGCCAAGAGCGATCAAGGAAATCAAGGGCGTTGATTATGCGAACGTTCAGGTGCAAGCGTCGGAATGCGACTTCGCCGTTAACCTGATTTCTGGGCAGAAGACGGGCTTTTTTCTCGATCAGGCCGCCAATATTCAACTTGCCATATCGCGTCTGGCGCAAGTCGCTGGATCACCGTCCAAACCGGTTCGAATCCTTGATCTGTGTTGCTATGTCGGGCAATGGGGAGCTCAGTTCGTCCATGCCCTGCGAAAACGTGGGATTCAGTCCGAAGTCATCGCAGTCGACGCATCAGCTCAAGCGCTTGACCTTGCAAAGAGAAACATCGTGGCCGCAGGTGCCGATTGCGAAACCCTGCGTTATGACGTTCTGAAAGACCTTGGCACGCTTCCGAACGCTGCTTTCGATATTGTGATTTCTGACCCCCCCGCCCTGATCAAAGGGCGGAAAGATATTCCACAAGGCACGCACGCGTACTTACAACTGAATACCCAGGTTTTCAGGCTTGTTCGACAAGGGGGAGGGGTCGTTTCCTGCTCCTGTTCGGCGCTTCTTGAAGAGGAATCCTTTCTCAGGGTCCTGACGAAAGCCGCGGCCCGTCAACAACGGCGAATTCGATGGGTCGGTAGAGGGTCCCAATCTCCCGATCACCCGATGCTTTCGGAATTCCCCGAAGGCCGGTATCTGAAATGCTGGATCGGCCTGAACTGAGGAACTGGCAAATTGCAAGCTTGCCATCTTGCATAAAAATTATTCCTCCAAAAATGACCCAGAAATTCTGCATTTTTTCCGCATGGTTCGCTGGGCACGCCCCTTGCTTTCGATCTCCTTTGGTTTACACGAATGTAACGCCACCATCGTTCAAGATACCCATGAGGAGCCCCTTTCTATGTCGAACCAATCCAGGAGTTTTTTGATTAAATTTGCTTCAACCGTCGTGCTCATTTCAGCAGCTGTTTTATCCGGCTCACCTGATAGCCGCGCTGCCGGGTTCGGACGCAATAAGCAGATCATAACCGGACAAGTCACCTTCGAAAAAAGAGCTACCGTCGTGCCGATGGCGATCTGTGAAAAAGAACCTTGTGCTCAATCCCAGACGTACTGGAGCGTCCTCGTCAATAGCGGTGGAACGATCTACGAACTAAGCCAGGCTTTCGAGGTAGGCAGATCGGTTGCTCCCCGGTCAGTCGCGGTAGCCGGCGTGATGATCCACCCGGGCGTTCACGTTGCCATAGAAGGAACGGTTGACGTAATCAGCCCGAATTACGCAATCATTTCGGAAGTTAACGATGCACGCATCATCTCATCATCAGGATCATCAGAGTCTTCAGAGGACGCACCTCAAGCGTTGATCAGTCCGGTCTCTTATGGCTGGAAATGTGAAAGCGACGAACCGTTCGATTCGAAGGTATACGTCGAGGTGTATTACACGGGCGAGGTTAACGCCGAGGAACGCTATGAACTCAAGGTCCTGGCCAATCACTCTGGAGAAGACATTTTCTATCCCGTTGCCGAGTTTGAGCATGCGACCGTAAAAAGCCAGAGAGGGCTCGTGACTTACCACGCGAGTTCCTCGACAGCCTCAGCCGTTCTCGTCATCGATGGGAGTTCCGACGGCGCAACCGACCTCCCAGCTCATTTGACCTTATCTCACGAACAAATGGGCGAATGGCCCCTTGGAGCCGAGCGGATCTTCAGCCTGCGTTGCAACAGAACCCGTTAGCCTAAATCAGGAAAACCTGATAATTCGGCCTCATGCCCGAATCCTATTCTTTCTTTGCCACGACGGCCAAAGGGATGGAGCCCCTTCTCGTTAACGAGCTCAGGGGGCTCGGCGCCACTTCCGTTCAGCAAACACGGGCTGGCGCCTCATTCGAAGGTCCTCTCGAGCTGGCGTATCGCGCCTGTCTCTGGTCACGGATCGCGAATCGAGTTCTGCTGCCACTCAAGAAATTCCCTGCCCCGACTCAGGAAAAACTGTATGGCGGAGTAAAATCCATCCGCTGGTCCGATCACATGACTCCGGCGAATACCCTGGCGGTTGACTTCACCTCTTCCGAATCACAGATCACGCACTCCCATTTCGGGGCGCTGAAAGTAAAAGACGCGATCGTCGACCAATTCAGAAGTGTTCATGGCACCCGCCCTTCCGTCAATCCCTTGCAGCCCGACCTCCGAATCAACGTTTATCTGTTCCGAGACGAAGCGAGCGTCGCGATCGACCTGTCGGGTGACAGCCTTCATCGACGTGGCTATCGCGAGGAGGGCGTGTTCGCTCCGCTCAAAGAAAATCTCGCCGCAGCCATTCTCACGATGGCCGGCTGGACCGCCGGATCGAACGAGGGCCCCAACGCGCAAGGCTTCATAGATCCCATGTGCGGTTCGGGAACCCTCCCGATAGAAGCCGGAATGATCGCAGCCAGAATCGCCCCAGGACTGGGTCGAAAGCACTTCGGCTTCCTGAACTGGCAGAATCATGTTCCGGTGCTTTGGAAGCGTCTCCTTGAAGAAGCGAACGAAGTTCAAATCAGGGATCGAAAGAAACTTCCGAAGATCGTCGGCTACGATCGCGACTTCAGGGCCGTCCGGGTGGCGCTCAGTAATTCGGAACGGGCCGGCATGAGAACCGTCGTGCATATCGAAAAGCGGGAGCTTGCGGCCTGCGACCCCATCTCAAGCTCGGGAATCATTGTCGCAAATCCGCCCTATGGCGAACGTCTGGGGGAAGTTGAAGAACTGCGACCGCTCTATAAAGCGCTTGGAGATCTTTACAAGCAGAAATTCAAAGGATGGAATGGCTTTGTTTTCACGGGAAGTCCGGAACTCGCAAAGTGCGTCGGACTCAAAACGGCACATCGCCATATCCTTTACAACGGAGCGATCGAATGCCGTCTCCTGCACTACGCGCTTTACTGAAGGACGGCGGCGACCATTTTTTGAATACCTTCGAAGATCTCATTCAGAGGAGCCGCATCGATCATATAGGCGGGAGTGGATGCGACACGATGCCGGGGATCAAGATGATACTCATTCGCCTTG
>DATDSK010000183.1:0-45574 GCA_035291325.1 Bdellovibrionota bacterium
CGGGACCGTCACCTGAATTTCACAAATGGGCTCTCAAGATGAAAATCAAATGGATCGGCGTGGATTGCGGCAGTGCCGATCACCCGATGAACACGATCATCCGGAAGTGGCATCCCGACGCGTTTCTCGCGGCCGAGCAGAAGCTCAAGGAACAGTTCAACGGAAAGGGCTGGGACGAGGTTTTTCCGCAGGACGAGTATTATCAAGTCATGCATCTGAAGCTTTTCCCGAAGCGGCTCGTTCATGCGGAGAACGTGGGCGGTGAAATCGCGAAGGTCTCGAATCGGCGCGTATACATCGGGCTCTTTCCCGTCAAGGGGATCGAGCTTGAGTCGGCCTTCTGCCGCATTGTCGCCTGGGACGCACCTTAGGACGCTGAAAGGAGAACTCGTTGCCGATCACTCATTCGTTTGATTATCAGAAACCCGGCACCCTCAGGGAGGCGCTCGCGCTGCTCGCGCGAAAAAACGCGGTCGCGCTCGCGGGCGGGACGGACCTGATCGGGTATCTTAAGGAAGAACTTGTTTCGCCCGAGCTTCTCGTCGACCTCAAGGGGTTAAAAGAACTGAAAAGGATCGAACACCGGGGGGGCGCGCTTCACATCGGAGCGCTCGTCACTTTCGCCGAGGTGATCGACTCGAAGGTCATCGGAAAAAAATTGCCGGTTCTCGCGGAGATTTCGAAAAAAGTCGCTTCGGTTGGCATTCGCAATCGGGCCACACTGGTGGGAAATCTCTGCTCGGCCGTCCCTTGTCTCGACACGGGCCCGATCCTCGTCGCGATGGACGCTCTCGTTCTCGTGAAGGGGAAAAAGGGAAGCCGGAAAATCCCGGCGGAAAAATGGTTCATCGCTCCTCGAAAGACGGCACGAAAGCCGGGCGAACTCGTGACGGGGATTTCGATACCGCTCCCGCGCGGAAAGGCCGCGGCCTGCTACCTCAAGCTTGGCCGTTACCGCGGCGAAGATCTTGCGCAAGCGAGCGTGTTCGTTTCGATAGAACAGAGTTCGCGCGGTGCAAAGGCCCGGAACTTCCGGGTCGCCTTCGGTTCCGTCGGCCCTGTTCCGTGCCGCGCGCGAAAAATCGAGAAGGCGCTCGCCGCGGGCGGTGCTTTGATCGACATGGTTGCTCTGACGAAGCTTGTTCCGGCCGAGATCTCGCCGATTTCGGACATCCGGGCTTCGAAGGAATACCGGCTTCACATGTGCCAGGTGATGCTTGAACGTGCTCTGGCCGCGGCCGATGGACGGCTGAACGGAACGGGACCGGCTTACGGCGCCAGCCTTCTTTGACCTTTTTGGGACCCCTTTTGGGCCCCCTGTTTTGGGAGATGGAGATCGCGTGAAAAAAACAATTCGGTTTGTCCTGAACGGTGAAAAGAGGGCGGTCGATGTCGCGCCTCAGGAAACCCTGCTTGAAACTCTGCGGGAGCGGCTCGGCGTGAAGAGTCCGAAGTGCGGCTGTGACCGCGGGGATTGCGGCACGTGCACGGTCATGATCGACGGGCGATCGGTCCGTAGCTGCCTCGTTCTGGGTGTTGAAGTCGACGGGGCGGTTGTGACGACCCTCGAAGGCATCATGGAAAACGGCGAGCTCAGCCCGCTTCAGCAGGCTTTTTTGGACCGTAATTCATTTCAATGCGGGTTTTGCGCACCGGGAATGATCATGTCGGCCACGGAGCTTCTGGCGAGGAATGAAAAGCCGACGCGGGAAGAGGTGCAGGAGGGACTTGCCGGGAATCTATGCCGTTGCACCGGCTATTCCCCGATCATCGATGCGGTGCTCGAGACAGCGGGAGTTGTGTCGAAGGGGGGTAGCGATGAGCGGTCATAAGTTTATCGGGAAATCCGTCGTACGCGTCGACGGCAAAGCCAAACTCACCGGAGCGGCCGCGTTCGTCGATGACCTCGAGTTCGGGCCAGGGCTTCTTCACGCCGTGATCATTGAGAGCCCGCATGCTTATGCGAAGATCAAAAAAATCGATTTTGCAAAAGCACTGGGCGTCGAAGGCGTCGTGAAGGTCGTCACAGGCAAGGAGTTTCCGTACCGGTTTGGCCTTTACATGCATGACCGGTATGTTTTCGCCCAGGATCACGTCCGGTTCGTCGGCGAGCAGGTCGCGGCCGTGATCGCGAGAACGCCCGCGGTCGCGAAAGAAGCAGCCAGGCTTGTCAAGGTCGAGTACGAAGTCCTGAAGCCGGTTCTGGACGTCGAGACCGCTCTTGAGGAGGATGCGCGGCTCATCCATCCGGAACTGGGAAATTATCATCATGTGCCCTGGTTCTTCCCGAAGAAAGACACGAATATCGCGCATCTTCGCAAGGTGCGAAAAGGTGACGCGGAACAGGGTTTCAGGGAGGCCGATCATGTGTTCGACGACACTTACATGGTCCCGCGTTATGCGCACTGCTCTATCGAAACCCATGGCGCCATCGGCTTGTTCGATCATTCACGAAGATTGACCGTCTGGGCGGCGTCGCAATCGCCGCATACACAGCGGCATCTTTTCGCCGAGGCGCTTGCGCCGCTCGGGCTCAAGCACAAAGATGTCCGTGTGATCGCGCCCTCCGTGGGCGGGGGCTTTGGCGGCAAGGCGGGCGTGTCGATGGAAATTCTCGCCGCCGCGCTCGCGACCACCGTTCAGGGAAGTCCCGTGAAGGTGCACTGGACCCGGGAGCAGGAATTCTATAACACCTATCAGCGGCAGGGAGTCGTCGCGAAGATGCGGGTCGGAGTGAAGAATGACGGCACGATTACCGCGCTCGAACAGAAGCTTTACTGGGATGCCGGAGCTTATGTTGAATACGGCGCGAACGTCGTCAACGCGGCCGGGCTCTCGGCTTCGGGTCCGTACCGCATTCCGAATGTCCATATCGATTCCGTCTGCGTTTACACGAATCTTCCGCCGGGCGGGCCGTATCGCGGGTTCGGTTATTCCGAATTCCTTTTCGGACTTGAATCCCATTTCAACGAAGTCGCGAAAAAGCTCGGAATAGATCCAGTCGAGTTCCGCCGAAAAAACGCGATCTGCACGGGGGATGTGCTGAATTACGGCGGAAAGATGAACCCTTCGGGGCTCCTCGAGTGCATCGATAAAGTCGCGCGTGAGATCGATTGGGGGAAGAGGCGCGTTTCAGATGATCCGCGAAAAGCGATCGGGAAGGGGTTTGCGCTTTTTTGGAAGGCGCCCGCCATGCCGCCGAACGCCTCCTCGACCGCTTTTCTGAAGTTCAACGAAGATGGGAGTCTGAATATCCTGGTCTCCGCCATGGAGATCGGGCAGGGCTTTCTCACCGTGATGGCCCAGATCGCGGCTGAGGTGTTGAGTGTCCCGCCTGAAAAAATCCGGGTGGAAACTCCGGACACCGATCGTAATCCCTATGAATGGCAGACCGTCGCCTCGCATATCACCTGGGGAACCGGTAACGCCGTGAAGAAGGCGGCGATCGACGCGCGTGAGCAGATCTTCGACATCGTTTCGTCCGCGCTCGGCCAACCGCGGGAGTCTCTCTATCTGGATGACGAGCAGGTCCGGTCGCGAAGTGATGCCGGTTTTGGGCTCCCGCTCCGTGATTTCGTGATCAACGGGATCATGATGAAGGATGGCACTTTTCGCGGCGGCCCGATTATCGGGCGCGGGATGTTCATGCCGGAATTCGCTTCGGCGCTCAGCGATCCCGAAACGAGTCAGGGCGGGAAGCCGAATGTCCACTACACGGTGGGTGCGAGCGCAATTGAAATCGAAGTCGACCGCGAGACCGGCAGAATCACTATCCCGAAGGTGGTGCTCGGAGTTGACTGCGGGAAGGTGTTGAACCCGGATCTTCTGAAGGGGCAAGTGACCGGCGGCATGGTTCAGGGCCTCGCGACGGTTCTTTACGATGACATGCGCTTTGACGGGAAGGGCCGGCTCCTGAATCCGAATTTCACGGATTACAAGATCCCTACCGCTCTCGATACGCCGGAGGAGATCGTTTCGATTTTTGTCGAACACGAGCAGCCGGACGGGCCGTTCGGGGCGAGGGGGGTGGGTGAGCATACGATGATTCCCGCCGCCCCGATCATCGCGAACGCGATCGAAGATGCTCTTGGAATCCGCATCCGATCCATGCCGATTACCGCTGAAAAAATCGCCCTCGCGATCAGGGACTCTTGAAATGGCGTGCCCGGCGAGGTTCGAACTCACGACCTTCAGCTCCGGAGGCTGACGCTCTATCCAGCTGAGCTACGGGCACGTACCCTTGGCGTAGCACAAAAATATCCAGGGTGCCAGCAGGACGTGCCTTTTAACGACGGGCCCCGAACAGGGCAGTTCCGACCCGGATATGAGTGGCGCCTGCCCGAATTGCCTTTTCGAAATCATCGGACATCCCCATCGAAAGGCCACCTTTGCTCCAAGGACGGCAGGTCAGTTCAAGTTCCCTCAGCCGGCGGAATGGGTCGCTTTCAGAATCCTGGTGGTGTTCAGGATCGGGAATGCACATCAGTCCCTGAAGTTCGAGATCGGCAATAGCTGCCACTTTCGCGGCCAGTTCCGCCGTGGAACCGGGGCGAACTCCCGATTTGCCCGCCTCGTCATCAATATTGACTTCAATGAACACGGGAAGGCGGCCCGGGCGAGAAGAGCTTTTCCAACGTTTGGCGAGTTCCAGCGCCAGTTTTTCGGAATCGATGGTGTGCACACAATAAACGTGCGGGATCAGGAGCTTTACCTTGTTCGTCTGAAGATGTCCGATCATATGCCAGCGAATCCCGCTATAGCCCCGGTCGGCCATTTCGACGGCCTTTCTCACAAGCTCCTGGACGTAGTTTTCACCGAAATCGCGGTGTCCGAGCCGATAAAGCTCTTCAATCGCGCTGATCGGTTGTACTTTGCTGACGGCGATGATCGCCGGAACCGCGCCCGGCGCCTTTAAAACTCTCATTTTTATTTCATCGTAGCGGGCCGCGAGCGACGCTTCGCCGTTCATTTCGGAGTTCTCCCGAAGAGGGCAATGCCGAAAATCTTGTCCAGGTCACTTAAAAGCTGCGCCATGGGAAGCCCGACAACGTTTGTGTAGCTCCCGGAAATCCCTTCGATCAGGGCCATTCCGAGTCCCTGGGCCGCGTAAGCTCCGGCTTTGTCGTTGGGTTCGCCGGAATCGATATAGCGCTCGATCTGCGGCCTTGAAAGGGGTCGCATCCGAACTCTCGAACTCACGACACGCGTGTGCCTCTTCGGTTTTCGCGAGATCTCGACGATGCAATATCCGGTCAGAACAGTATGGGTTTTCCCGGCGAGCGCGCGCAACATTCTGGCGGCATCTTTTCGATTGCGCGGTTTCCCGAAGATGGATTTGCCGTCCGGGGCGACTACCGTTGTGTCAGCGGCGATAATGAGGGTGCGGGAGCGAGGAGGGGCCGTTTTAGGACCAGCGGGAGTCAGCGACAGCGCCTTTTCACGCGCAAGGCGCGCGACCATCCTCATCGGGCTTTCATGGCGAAGAACACTCTCGTCTGCGATTGGCCGCAGACTGTCGACCTCGAGGCCGACTTGGCTCATGAGTTCGATGCGTCTCGGGGAACTCGAGGCGAGAATGATGCGGAACATGGATTCAGTACACCTTTTCAGAAATAGAACTGCGTTGAAAGGAAGCGGAACTGATCCTTGAATTCACGAAAATTGTCCGTGCGTCTGAAAAAAACGGTCACTTCAGTGCGAACTCCCGATTCGCTCACGAAAAAGAAGCTCCCACCGGAACGGAAAACAGTCGCCAAGCCGATTCCGGCGCCCGCAACGGATGTCCGGATCTTGTATTCCTCTTCGGTATAGATCTTCGCTATGTGCGTGAGCAGCTTCACCTTGTCGAGGCTGCCGAAAAGATCGACCGCGGTGATCGCCGCATATTGACCGTCATACCCGACGTGCATTTCAATGGATTGACGCCCGACGAGCGCCATGGGCGTGGTTCGAACCATGCTGTTGAAAAGGGGTCTCCCCACTTCGTCGACCGGAGCGTCGAACATCGCGTTCATGAGAAGTTCGTCAACGGCGTTCGCGATGACCGTGGCCATGCGGCTCTGAAATTTCGCCGCGATGAAGAAATTCTTGACCGCTTCGACGGCATCCTGCTTTTGCGTGGTCTTCTGCAGCTTGACAATCTGGACCTTCGCGTTCGGGAGGAGCGTTTTCAGGCCGAACGCTCGATCCGACAGCGTCGCTTTCAATATTTTCCCGTAGTAGCGACCGGTTGCGACGGGGTCGTGGTAGTTTCTCATGATGAAGTGCCCGAACAGCGGGCTCTGGATGAGATACTGGACCTTCTCAATGTTCGAGGAAGTCAGAAAGTGAATCGCGTTCGCGTTGATCTTATCTGAGAAAAGTCCGACTGCCTCCTGGATGGCTGTTTCAAATTCCTTATACTGCGCCTCAGAGGACGCATCGAGGAATATCACCCGAGGTTCTTTTTGAGCAATGATGGCCGCGCCCTCTTTCGCGGTCGTGGCCGTGATGAGGGTGAGACCGGCGGATTCGGCCGCACTCGCGGCGAAAGCCCGGTCGTCAGGAAGGGTTGATATGAGGAGAAAATCGGTATCGGCCAAAATAATCCCCCTCAGCGCATTAAGAAGCTGAAGTATTCCTCTGGAATGTCATCGAAGGATGCTTGACCGCTGCATTTCGTGCACTTCAACGGAGGGAGCTTGAATTCCAGCTTTTTCAAATCCTCAGTTTTAAAGAGTCCGACCAACTCGCTTTTGCAGGTCCCGCATGAAAAAGGAACGTAAATCGATTCAACACAGCCTTCGGGGATGAAATTTGAGATCAGGTTGATCTGTTCGACGATCGCCGTTGAGCATTCAATGAAATGCATTTTGATGTTCTTGGCCTGGAGTGACTGAAAATACTTGATCCAGGCTTTCACTCCAACCGAGTTGATCCTGGGAACGTCCCGGCAATTCACGATTAATTCCGGAGACGTTAAGCCGATGATCTGCTCGAAGTTGACACTTTCTTCGATCGAACCGGTTAGCCGGACGAGCAAAGAGTTGCCCTTCTGCTCTTTGACGACGTTGATCATGTTATTTCACCTCACCGTGGTGCTCGTATGGAAGTTGGTTGAATTCATAGAAAATGTTAGTGAAAATGACTGAATGGAGCAACATCAATTTAAGCTTTCTTTGACCGTGGGAACCAAGCTCCTTATCGGCGGGGTTCTGCTGCTGGTCATGGTGATCGGATTTTTGAATTTTTCGGCCATTTTCCTGCTGAAAGAAGACAAAAAAGCCTACGTTTACGAGTCCCAGGCCAGAGAATCTGTGCTCGCCGGTCGGGGATTCGCGAATTCGATCCGGCGTGTATTGGACACCTTGCGCCTTTCACTCGCCGCCATTGATCCCGCGAAGCTCGGCTCAGGCACACAGGAGACCGCGCAGTCGCTTTTTAGCTCCGAAAAGCGACTGCTGCAGCCCATCGCTGAAAACCAATCGGATGTTCCCGTCATTTCGCTCGGCCTTTTCAGGCCTGATACAGGGGCTGCGATCTCGGCCATTCAGGTTCTCAACAAAAGAGCCGTTGAGGAAGCTGAGCTGAAGGTTCCCGAGAACATGATCGGGACTATTCCGGCTGAGTCGATCAAGGAAGTCACTCCTGAACTTACGGCCAAAGGATATGCTTTCCTGAACCTCTCGAAAATTGGCGAGGTCCCCGTGCTCGGCGTGATTGCGGCCGATACGAAGTTTCGTGCCGGTGCCCAGGGACTCCCGGTCGCGATCGGTTTTGTTCCGATGCAGGAGTTTGTCAAACAGCTGGCCGGCATGAATATGACCATCGCGACCCGGTCGGGACGCGTGCTCTTTGATTCGGACCCGGCGGTGTTTTTCACGGTCAGCAATATTGCCGGAGATCCTCTTTTCCAGGCCGCCCAGGCAAGCCAGCTCTCCTCGGGCGCGATTGAATATGAACTGGCGAATGTTCGCTATCTCGGGAGTTATCTCAACACGGGGCTGGACCTTATTGTCACGAATCGGATGCCCTGGCAGAAAGCAATGAAGGCGACCTACGCTTTGACCGAGAAGTTTATCCTTCTTGGTCTGATGGCGGTTGCCGTCGCCGTGATTTTCACGATCCTGTTCTCGAAGACCCTGACCGCGCCGATCAACCGGCTTTATCTCGCTACCAAGGAAGTGGCAAAGGGGAACTTTAAACTGAATCTGAAAGCCCAGAGCCGGGACGAGATCGGCGCCTTGACGTCGTCCTTCAACGTGATGTCCGAGCAGATCAGCGAGCTGATTCAGGAAAAAATGCGGAAGATCCAGATCGAAAACGATCTGGCGATCGCGGCGACCGTGCAGCAGACGCTGATTCCTCCAGCCGCTTTTGTCGGGGACAGATTGCGGATTCAGAGTCTCTACCAATCGGCTGACGAATGCGGCGGTGACTGGTGGGGGTTTTTCGGCGCTGGCGACAAGATGGCGGTCATGATCGCGGACGCGACGGGACATGGTTTGCCCTCCGCCTTGATCACGGCTTCTGCCCGAAGTTGTTTCAGCGTTCTCAGCAAATTCGCGCAAGACAACCCGAAATTCAGTTTTTCACCCAAGGAGATGCTCGCCTACGCCAACCGCGTGATTTACGATGCGTCGCAGGGCAAGATCATGATGACTTTTTTCGCCGGGACGATCGACTTTTCGGCCATGACTCTTACGTACGCGAGCGCCGGGCACACGCCGCCCTGGCTTTTCCGGAAAGACGGGGCTTCGCACGCGCTGAAGAGCCTGGTCTCACGGGGCGTCCGTCTCGGGGAAGTCAGGGACTGCGATAATTTCGACGAAAAGGTCGAATCGCTTCGCAAGAACGATATTCTTTTTCTCTACACCGACGGACTGCTCGAAGGCACGAACAAGGAAGGCGTCATGTACGGGAAAAAAAGGGCGCGTGAACTTTTCGAGCGGACCCTGAAAGAGGCCACGGAGAACCCGCTTGAGCGGGTGATCGAGGACCTGAAAAAGGATTTCATGCTTCACAACACTGGCAAATCACTTGATGACGATCTCACGCTGGCTGCCATGATGATCGATCCTGAGGGCCCCGGGGGCTATGCGAAGGTTTGAACTGAAAAACTGGGAGAAGGCTCTTATCGCCTTTTCCACCATCCTGTTCTGCCTGTCGGCAACCGTCTATGCGACGAACTTTCCGTTGTGGAAGTATTTCTATGGTTTTGACACCGAAGCCGCACGGGAGAAGATCGGACGGCTTTCGACGAAAGAAGGGACGGTCCGTCGCGAGATTCTCGGCGAGGCGGAGTTCAAGTTCATCGATCTGGAAGCCGCGCTGTACGATCAGGACACGATTGTCACCGGCTCGGGGAGTGTTGCCCATCTGGAACTTGATGAAGGCAACACGATCGAGCTCGGGGCGAATGCGATGGTCCGGCTCGCGTTCGAGTCGCAGCTTTCGTTCGGGCGGATCGCGCGAACGCCCCGGATCGATGTCGTGGCCGGCGCGGTCGTTGGACGCGCGAAGAAGAAGCCCATGATTATCCGGTCAGGGCAAAACACGATTAAGATCGCCAAGGACGACACCCGGGTGCTCGAACCGCTGCCGCCGCCCATCCCATCTCCAGTTCCCCGGCCGCTCCCGTCACCCAGTCCTTCGGCAAGCCCGTCTCCGCTTCCTCTGCCGAGTCCGTCACCAAGCCCGTTACCGCTTCCTCTACCCAGTCCTTCGGCGAGTCCGTCTCCCGTTCCACCTGCATTTTCCCTGCGACGGCTGGATATTGTTTCGCCGCTTCCGGGCGCTTCGTTCGGCGTAAAGAAGTGGAGCCCAACGCAGGAAGTTCCCGTCCGGTTCGAGTGGAAGGTCGAGCCGCCCGACACTTCTTTGTTGCTGGTGATCAGAGCCGCGGGGCGTAGCAAGTCGTTGCACGAAGAGATCGTTCCTGCGCGGCGGGGCAAAGCCAGTTTCGTCTGGATCGCTCGTAAGCCAGGAAATTTCGAATGGGAGCTTCTGACGTCCAAACGCGAGCGTCTTCCTTTCGGGGAGAAAAAGGCAGGGTTCGTGATCCCGCCTGAATTCGAGGCCATTCAGATTTTAAATCCGCTGATCGCGGGTGAAAGTACGGCTTCCAATCTCATCAAAGACCGCGTCTTGAAGAAGTCCCTGGAGATCACGTTGCGATGGCAACCGCTTAACGGTATTCGGGAATATCGCGTTGCGATCTCGAAAACCGCTGGAGGCAAGCCTGACCTGGTCGATGAAACCGAAACTCCGAGTTTCACGCTCGTTCGCGAAAGAATAATCAACTCGGGGCGGATCTTTTATCAAGTGAGCGCGGAACTGGAGAATGGATTCATCGCCGTTTCCGAAACCAGTCCATTCATTTTTGATTTTCTTCCCCCGATTCTCACCTTGCCCAAGGACGATGCCAGGTTGATTCCGGCCGCTGACGCGCCCGGAGGGGGCAATATTTTACTGACCTGGCAACATACGAACTTCACGGATGCGTATGAATTGGAGATCGCGAAGGATGAAAATTTCAACCAGGTGCATGAGAAGATGACACGAAAGCAGAATTTCCTGTCGCTGAAACGGCCGCCCGCGGGGCAATATTGGTGGCGCGTGAGAAGTCTTTCGAAGAACCTTTCCAGCGCTCCGAGCGCGGCCTTTAAATTCACGGTCGAGGAAGAACCGGGGGCAACGGGCGGAGCTGGCCGGGGCGCATCACAGGACGCCGGCGGCGACTAAGTTTTGGGGGCTTTAGGGCCGCCATCAAGACGTTTTGTGTCTCCGGCATCATCGATGTCCTTGCCCTCCAGACCTTTTTTAAAGGCACCAATGCCTTTTCCCAACGCGGCCCCGAGTTCCGGGAGCCGGCGGTGACCGAAAAGCAGTACGACAACGGCAACAATCAATAAGTGTCCAAGGCTGAGTCCAAACATGATTAGGCACTCTACAGGAGAGGCATTGGTAGCGTCAAACCCGATTCTGGGGTATGCACTTGGCCGTGGCTGCTTCGGAGCTTCTCTGCACGGTAAGTTCTTTCAAGATGCTCACGGCAACGGTTTTCGAACTGAAATTCGACTCTGATCGCGAACTTCTTTTCAAGCCGGGCCAGTTCATCAGCCTTGTTATTCCAGGGCTTGGCCCTCACGGGAGGGACCTTCGGCGGGCATATTCGATCGCTTCAGCTCCGGGCAGCCAGCCGCTCGAACTTTGTATCAAGCGGGTGAGCGGTCCGGGCAGCCGTTTTCTCAGCGAACTTCGTCCGGGCGATCGGTTTCGGGCATTCGCGCCGTATGGCGATTTCGTTTTTCGCCCTAAGCCGGCCCGGTTCTGCTTCGTCACTACCGGGACCGGGATTGCCCCCGTTCGTTCGATGCTGCTTTCGTCCGAGTATCAATCAGAAGAACGGGCTGGCTCGATCTGTCTTTTGGGAGTGCGCGAGGAGGGCGAAATATTGTTTCAGAATGAGCTTTCCAGCATTCCGGGGCTCCGGTTCGTCCCATGTATTTCGCAGCCCGGGTCCGGCTGGACAGGGTTTCGCGGCAGGGTCAGTGATTACGTGCGCCAACTCGGTTCCGAATTTCCCTGGACTGAAACGGAATTTTACCTCTGCGGCAATTCGCGGATGATCAGCGATCTAAAGGCCATCCTGTCCGAAAAGGGCGTCCAAAAAAGCGCGATTTATCAGGAAATCTATTATCGTTGAAAGTGCCGCGAACATCACGGGGCCAGGCTGAATGCGAAAAGCCGGTCATTGCCGACGACGTAAATTCTTCCATTTACGATAATCGGGTTTTGATGGCTTTGAACTCCGAAAATCCGATCGGCAGGACCTCCTCCTGCGAAAAGGACCTCGCCCGTTTCTCCGTCAAAAGCCTTCAGTTGCTGTTCGGCTTCCTTTCCGGGAGGAGCTTCACCAGCAGGTCCGACGGCCCAGACGATCGCGTTTGATTTGCCGTCCGGGCTCGAAACAATCGGCGACCCGAGCCCGTTCTGATTCGCACACCAGGCGATGCGAACCTTCGGAGGCGTACCCGGGCTCACTCTGATCGCGGTCAGATCACCTGACTGCTCACCGGGACATCCGATCCCGCGGCCATTGAAGACGAGATAGCTCCCGTAGGAGGAGTTGTACTTCGCGGTCGCGGTGATCGCCGGACTGGTCGTCACGCGTTTCGCGAAAACCTGCTTTCCGACGCCCCCGAGCTTGTCCCTGTTCACGAGGTAGGCGACGCCGTTTTTTCCGATCGAGATGAGAAGTTCCGAGGGATTTGAATTCGGAATATCGATCGGGGTCGGCGCAGTTCCGCCGAGCCCGCGATCCCTTGTGTCCAGCGACCGCCAGTTTTTCGGCGTGAAGAAGTTGGTTCGATTCCGCTTGAAGGCGGCATTCGTGTCGAGGCGGAGAATCGCTTGTCCGTCATTCCATGCTGAGACACCGAAGGTGCTTCCGGTCGCGATGAACGCGGAAGTCCCGTCCGAGGTGATTCCAGCGGGAGCCCAGACTCCGCCGCCCCTGACGCGCGTGGCCCAACTCTTCACGATAGCGGGATCGGAGATGGATACGGTCACGACCCAGCCGTGAAAGTTTCCGCATTCTCCGTGGTGTCCGGTGTAAGGCACGCAAAGAGTGTCGCCGACGAGCGCGAGCGCGCCTTGCTGGTTTTGAACGGAGGGATCAAAGCCGAATCGTTTGAAACGCGCGTTCGCGCCGACATCGACCGGCCAGCCGCTCCGGATTGACCCGTCATCGACGGAGATCGCGAAGATCAGATGTTTCTTGGTGACACCTCCGTCAGGCGTCGTCATCGCATTCACGAACAGAGTTCTCGATTCGGGGTCGATGATGGGCGTTCCCGTTATTCCAACGGGGTCGATGTTTCCGCAGGGGAGGTGGGATCGCGGGACGGGCGGGCCGAGTTTTTGCGACCAGACGTTGGCGCCGGAATTCGCCTCAACCGCCTGGACGAGATTCTGTTCGGTGCTGATGATGATGAGATCGCGAAGCCCGCCCGGAGTTTGGGCCGAGGGAAAGTAGAGCGGCTGGGCATAAACGGTGCCGTCGAGTTTCGCGACGAATGTGGGATCGAGACGAAGCGCTGAAACGGTGTTTCTGTTCAGAATGGGATCAACGTATAACCCATCGCGTGCCGCGCTGTTTTGGTGCTGAAGAACCGGGGTTCCCCCCGTCCTTTTGGTCGCGACGGCTGTTGCCGCGGTGCCCGCCGCGTTTTTCGGTGTACTGTCGGCGGGGTTTGGCGATTTTGGAAGCTTTTCCGTGCAGCCGGTCAGGACGAGCGCGACGAGAGACCACAGGATCAGTGAAACTTCCATTCGTTACCTCGTACGGCTCGCGTGCACGGCATTTCGAATTCCGTACCAGCAGGCGATAAGCCTTCAGGGTTGAAAGGAATTTTCACAAGATTACGCGGCGGGACAGTCCGCTTATTGCATCGGGCGGCCATGGCTCAGGCGAAAGCCGTAGAAGGGGGACCGTTTCATGAAGAATATCCTGCTGCTCTTAATTCTCAGCGCGTTTGCCTCTGGTCGAGCATACGGTGCGATCGAGCGCGCCGCCGTGGACAAGTGCAAAGGCTGTCACGAAGGCGTTGTGAACAGCTTCCTGAGCGGAACGCATCACGGCAAAGCCTGGAGCAAGGACCAGACCGGTCCCAAGTACAATTGCGAGACTTGTCACGGCAACGGTGATCAGCACATCAATGACAACAAGATCGAGTCGATCATCAGCTTTTCCAAAAAGTCCGCGCAAAAGCCCGGAAAGCTCAACGAAGTCTGCATGAATTGCCATGGCAAGAGCTCCGATCTCATGTTCTGGAGCGCCGGCAAACACAAACGCAATGACGTTGCTTGCTCGTCCTGTCATTCCATTCACAAGGAAAAACAGGTCAAGTCGGCATCCACTTGCTTCAACTGTCACAAAGACATCCGGTCACAAGTGAATCGTTTTTCTCACCATCCGATTCTCGAAGGAAAAGTGACCTGCGTTGATTGTCATAACCCGCATGGAACCCTGGCGCACGGAATGATCCGGGCCGAGACGAATAACCAGCTTTGTTACCGTTGCCACGCTGACAAACGCGGACCGTTTGTTTTCGAACATCCTCCGGTCGAGGAAAACTGCATGTCCTGCCATAACCCGCACGGCAGCCAGCATTTTCACCTCCTGACCCAAAAGCTCCCGAACCTCTGTCAGGATTGTCATGATTTCAGCCGGCATCCGGGCACCCCTTACGACGCGAAAAAGGGCTTTCGCGGAACGAGGGACAACAAGCTCATCGCTAGGAGCTGTTTGAATTGCCATGACCGGATTCACGGAAGCATGGCTCCGCATAATCCGGCTTTTCCGGACAACAGCGGGAAGGTTTTCACCCGATGATCGAGCCGAACGAGAACCCCGACCACAGCCCCCGACCGCTAGTAAGCCCCTAGTAAGCCCCTAGTAAGGAGGACGAGCATGAAAAGAATGTCGTATTGGATCACTCTTCAGCTGTTAATGGCGGGCGCATTCGCTTCCGCGGCATCGGCGGAGTTTACGCTGGGCACCTGGGATCTTTCGGCCGGAGCGGGACTGGGCGCGCAACTCACGAACATCCGCAAGTCGAGTGCGAAATGGGTGGAATACCGGGACTTTCGCAACTCGGCCCTGGCAAACGCCTATCTGAACGCCGAAAGGGCTACTTATCGTCTCAATCTGGAGGCGACGCGAATCGGGCTGGATGACCAGGAATATGTGCTTTCAGGCGGAAGGTACGGAAGTTTTCAATACGATATTTTCTACAACTCGATCATTCATAACCTGTCATTCAACGCGCTGACCTTGTACTCCAATCCAGGATCCGATTCGCTCAACTGGGGCGCGGATGTGAGTCCGACGATCCCGACGACGTGGCCCTCGCGTTTTGATTACACCGTTAAACAAAAGAATTTCGGTGCGAACGCGAGCTACTATTCCGAAGGGCCGATCTTTTATTCGATTGGTGTCGAGCAGTCGAAGCCGGGGGGAATTCGGCCGGTCGGGGTGAGTTTGACGACTCCTGGCGGGCCGGGGTTGGAACTGCCCGAACCGATTGACCAGAAGAACAACACGGTCGCCATGGAAATCGGCTACAAGGAGGCGAATTGGACCACATCCCTGGATGGAAGTTTCAGCCGGTTCACGAACTTCGTCCCGTTTGTCGAGTTCAGGAACCCGAGCTTCGCGGCAACGACGCCGACCGAGAAGCTTTCCGTTCCTCCGTCCAATGATTACTGGAAGATCGGAGGCAAAGCGGCGTGGAATCCAACCGGTCTCAATTCATCGTTCCTAGTGCGCGCGACTTACGCCAAGCTCACGAATGAGCAGAACCTGTTCGAAACCATAGCGGACGGTAATGGAAATACCGGCGACCCGGTCGCGGTTCCTGCTCTGACGAGAACGTTCACGGGCGATTTGCAATACGGCACGGCGAGTGCCGCACTGACTTCCGAGCCGGTTCAGGATCTCGAGACGAAGCTCTATTACAACTTTTCCCGTAAGTGGAATCAGAATACCGCGATCACGTTCACCGGAGCGACTCCCGACGAAAATGTCACGAATGAACTTTTCTCTTACTACAAGCACGACCTCGGAGTTGACGTGGATTATCCGCTTCCGGCAAAGACGAAGCTGGGCCTCGGATATGAGTACATGAATGTTCATCGGCATCGCATTGACGCGATCGCGACGAGAGATCACATCTACTACGCGGAATTGCGTAACAATCAGGCGGACTTTGTTTCAGCTAAGGTAAAATATCAGCGACTCAACCGATCTTCCGATGCCGGTTACACGGAAGGCGGGTTGGAAGGGGACTTTCGGATTTTCTATTACCTGCGCCGGTTCGATGCGACGAATAAGGGCCAGGACAAGGTCAGTGCGGCGCTCGATTTCGCTCTCATGGATAATGTCGGACTTGGCCTCGAGTACACCTATCGCATGAACGATTATTATCAAACTATTTTTGGCCGTAATAAGGATCGTTCCAATGAGATCTACGCTGATCTCAGTTATCAGGTCCCAAGCTTCGGGACCTTTATACTTTTTGCCGATTACGAACTCACGAAATACGAGTCTTCTGCCCGAAGGTACAATCCCGGAATCGATCCGTCTCCCTTAACGCCGCCCGACGCGAACAATTACAACTGGGGGGCGGGAATCGAGAATCGGACTTGGGGTTGGGGCGTTGAAGCGGAAGTCCCGGTTATCGAGAACAAGGTCGATTTCGGCGCCGGATGGCAACAGTATCGCGGAAAAGGAAACACCGAATTCGGAGTTCAGTCAGTCGGTGTCGCTCCGGCCTACGCCGCGGCACCGATCGGTATTTTCGACAACTATATCCGAAATACCTTGCGGGCCAAAGCTCGCTACGCTTTTACAGAAAACTTCAGCGCGACTCTGGGGTACCTGTACGAGCTTTTCAAATATGAAGATATCAGTTTTGACGCGTATACCCTGGTGCCGGGCACGGACACGCTGACCGGTGCTTTCTCGGATCATGATTACACAGGTCATCTGGGGTACCTCGTCGCCGAAGTTCGGTTTTAACGTGTTGGCATACATATCAAAAATGGGGGTTCTTATGATTCGTTCTCGCATGATGAAATTGGCCGGTCTCCTTGTTCTGATCGTGATCTCGATGGCAAGCACTGGCTGTGGAAAAAAGGGAATTCTGGACCATGTGGTCGTCACCCCGACCGATAACTTTCAGAATGTTAGGGTGTCGCTGTTTTTCAAAAGTGATGTTCAGCTCCTGCTCGACGGGAAAATCGGGGTCGGAGAGTATGGCCATGTTTACATGTATCCGTGGACCGCGGGACGGCCTTTCGAAATGGGATTTGAACTCAAGTCTTCCGTCTTTCATGAGCCGGGATACGTCAGCCTCAAACCCACGATGTACCTTCCGAATGGCGCGCCGATCGGCCTCCCATACCCGGTGGTCGAGGTCGGGAGCGAGCAGCCGGTCACGCCCTCGTTCGATCTTTACGGGTATGTTGATGTAGAGCACCTTTCCTGGCTCGGAATGGCCGGTATCTTCGAGATTTCAGAAAACAGCGACATCCCAGCGGGGCTGACATTAACCCAGGTGTTTTTGCGCGACGAAACCGGCGTTCCGACTCTTTTTGCGAGTGTCCTCGGGCCCGCGTTCAATACCGACGGCTCGGTGAAGCAGAGAGCCGGACTTGCGCTGTTCGCGAATATTAAGGCGCTGGCGCTCAAGACGCGTGCTGGTGAGCCAACTATACTCAAGCCGGAAAAGAAGATCTATGTGACCGGTCCGGTCGCGACCGATACGCCCCGGAACAAGGCTGACCTGATCCGGCTGCAGCGAGACATCATCGCTGAGGCGAATCACAGCGTCGGCCGCTAAAAAAAGGGGCAGGGCTCATGAAACGGTGCATGTGGTTCCTGGTGTCCGTTTTCGCGATCATGGTTCTGCCCTTGGGCTCGGCACATGCGGATAACTGCCTTCAGGAGGGATTCCTTCCCAGAAATGAAATGCTCATACCTCCTGATTCGGTCTTCGTGAACGGTATCACAGAGGCAAAATTCGACGAAATCCTGGACCGGGCAGTCCGGTTTTATGCTCCCGTCATTTCAAATCGCGGCGGAGTTCTGGAGCTTGACCGAAACTGGCAGGATGCAACCGTGAACGCCTACGCCGAACGGAACGGCCGACGCTGGATTATCCGGATGTTCGGGGGCCTTGCGCGACATCCGGCGATCACCGAAGACGGTTTTGCCCTCATCACGTGTCACGAAATCGGACATCACGTAGGGGGGGCGCCGAAGTACCGTCGAAGCTGGGCGGCGAATGAAGGCCAGTCGGATTATTTTGCGACTTTGAAGTGCCTCCGGAATCTCTTTTCGAAAGACGACAACGTCGGCATCGTGAGCCGGATGAAGCTTGATCCCGTCGCTGTTTCGAGTTGTGAAAATAGCTTTGCCACTCCAGGGGACGTCGCACTTTGCGAGCGCAATGCTATGGCGGGTTTATCAGTCGGAAAACTGGCAAGAGAGATGAGCGGTGGAACAGGGCCGGAAGTCGGCTTCAGTACTCCCGATCGAAACGTGGTTACGGAGATCCTTGATGACCACCCGGCGGCGCAGTGCCGTCTGGATACCTATTTCGGCGGGGTCAACTGCCGGGTTCCCGTATCCCATGAACTCAGCGAAACGGATGCGGCGGCCGGCAGCTGTTCGGAAGAGCTCGAATTCGAGAGCGGTTTCAGGCCACGCTGCTGGTACAAGCCATTCTCAAATTCCGAACCAAACCCGCCACAGACCGGCATTGCGCGAACGCCGCTCCTGCTTGGACAAACTCATCTGGTTCTGACGAATCCGTATACCGCGTTCCCGATTCAGTATGACGTTTCTGAATTCCCGGCGGCGTTCGGAGTTTACGTGGAGGTTTCGCAACCCAATCGGGAGTTCATTGTGCCGAACGGCACGATTCCGGATCCCTACCGGCTGTTCTGGTTCAGCAGAATGGGCGTGAGGGGCGATCTCATCATGACGCCGATTCGGGACCTGCCTGGGTGGGGAACGTATTCTGTCAGAGTCATTGCGCTCGATAGCAGTGGAATGTCTTCGGTCGGTCGCTTTTCGAATTCGGCGAAGCTCGTTTTGAGTCCGGTTCGATGATCGTTCCGACACAAAGGAGGCTTTGCATGAAATGGTCGGGTCTTCTCGTAGTTGTTATCCTGGCGACATTCTCGGCCCCAAAAGCCGTCATCAGCGCTGAACCCGGGAATTTCGCACGCCGTCCCGCACGGTACTTCGTCAAGTTCAGGAGCGATCTGTCGGTTCGCGAGGTCAAGCAAAGATTCGCGAAAGTCGGGTTAAAGCTTCGAGGCGAAATCCAGGAAATCCAGGTATACGTGGCAGAGGCTTTGGATCCTGACCGGTTCGAGGAGAGGGGACAGGACCTGATCAACAGTTCCCCGGATGTCCTCTATCTGGAAAAGGACCGGATCGTAAGGGCGCTTGAGAGTTACGAAAGCCATGATTCGTCGGCACCTCCGACAACTCCAACAACTCCAAATGACCCGAAGTTTCAGCAGCAGAAGGCGTTGATGAGAATCGCACCCGAAGCGGCCTGGAGCCTTTCAAAGGGCTCTCGTGATGTGCTCGTTGCGGTGACCGACACCGGAGTGGCGCTGAACCATCCGGAGCTCAAGAACCAGGTCTGGACGAATTCGAACGAGCTCCCCGGGAATGGAATTGATGACGATCGAAACGGCTTTGTGGATGACGTGAATGGATGGAATTTTATCGGCACGGGCAACAATGACCCGGAAGATGACGAGGGGCATGGCACGCATGTCGCCGGAATCATCGGAGCCGAGGGCAATAATTCCGAGGGAATTGCCGGAGTCAACTGGCTGGTTTCGATCCTCCCGGTGAAGTTTCTCGATTCCGCCGGTTCCGGCACGCTCGAAGGGGGAGTCCGGTCCATCCTTTACGCCGTTAAACAGGGTGCGCGGCTCATCAATGCGAGCTGGGGTGATGACGTGACCTCCAGGACGTTGCAGGATGCGATCGAGTACGCGTTTTCGAACGGATCGCTTGTGATCGCGGCTGCCGCGAACAGTACCCGAGACACTGATGTCAAGCCGAATTACCCGTCATCGGATGTTTCTCTGGGCGTGATTTCGGTCGCGAGCTCGTCGCGAATCGGAACTCTCTCCGGCTTTTCGAATTACGGCGTTCTTTCGGTCGATCTCGTCGCGCCGGGTTCGGACGTTCTGTCCACTTACCTTCGCGGCAAATACGCGAAGCTGAGCGGAACTTCGATGGCGGCTCCCATGGTGACCGGCATTGGGGCGCTGATGCTGTCCCTTAAACCGGAATTGAGTGTACTTGAGCTTCGTAACGGGATCTTGAACGCGGTCGAAGAGAGTCCCGGGTATGAAGGAAAAATCTCGACGAGAGGTGACATCAGGGCAGACCTCGCCCTTGAGCAGCTCCAAACGGGTTTTCAGATCTGGCCATCGCGGCTGACGATTGCGTTGAATGCACCGTACCCCCTGACGGCGTATCGCCCTGAGGGAAGTGTTCAATGGGATGTCAGTGACGAATCATTGGCGCGAATTGACGCGAACGGTGTCCTCACGTTTTTGAAAGCGGGCGGGATTCAGGTGCGCGCTCGTGATGGTTCGGGTAAGCAGATAAGCACCGCCTGGACCAGGGGCCGGTGATTCGGCGACTTGTTCGTGGGCGACTTGCAAGCCGGGCGGCTGGAACACCACTTGCCTTTCCTCCGTGAATGACCCTTTCCGAAATCGCCATTCGGCGGCCGGTTTTCGCGTGGATGCTGATGGCGGCCCTGATCATCTTCGGAGGCGTATCCTTCAGTCGAATGGGCGTGAGTCAGCTTCCCGACGTTGACTTTCCGGTCGTCACGATTTCGCTCTCTCTTCTGGGGGCCGCGCCGGAGGTCATGGAGACGCAGGTCGTTGACCCCATCGAAGACGCGGTCATGAGCGTCGAAGGGGTTCGGAGCGTCACCTCGTCTTCTTACGAGGGGAATGCGACCATCACGGTCGAGCTTGATCTCGACCGGGACATCGATGCCGCGCTTCAGGAAGTCCAGACGAAAGTGGTGCAGACGCAACGGTTGTTGCCACGGAACATGGATCCCGCCGTTATCACGAAAACGAACCCCGAAGATCAACCGATTCTCTGGCTGGCGCTGGGGAGCAAGGAGCACTCCGTTCGCGAGCTCATGATTTACGTCAGGGATCAGTTGAAAGATCAGTTCACGTCCTTGCCGGGCGTGGGCGAGGTCATGTTGGGCGGCTACATCGAACCGAATATGCGGGTCTGGTTGTCGGAACGGGCGTTGGCGCGATACGCGCTCACGGTGAACGACGTGATCTCGGCGATTCAAAACGAGAGCTCCGAACCGCCGAGCGGCTATCTCGACATCAAAGACAAGGAATCGAATGTCCGAACGCTCGGTGAAGTGAAGTCGGCGGCCGAAATGGGTCGGATCACGATCAATCTCAGGGGAGGTCAGCCGAATTTCACGCCGATTCCGCTCGCCAAGGTGGCGCGGATTGAAGATGGCCTGAACGATATCCGGCGCATCAGCCGCGCGAACGGTTTGCCCGCGGTTGGACTCGGTATCCGGAAACAACGCGGATCGAACGCGGTTCAGGTGGCGCATGGCGTGAAACAGAAATTGACGGAGGTCGCGCCAAGATTGCCGAAAGGGATGGTTCTGAACGTAAACTTCGACAGCACTCAATTCATTGAAGATTCCGTTCGAGAGCTGAATTTCACCCTTATCCTTTCGGCGCTATTGACGGCATTGGTGTGCTGGCTGTTTCTCGGGTCCTGGTCCTCAACGATCAATGTTCTTCTCGCGATTCCGACCTCCGTCATCGGCTCGTTCATCGTGCTCTATTTTGCCGGTTTCACGCTGAACACGTTCACCCTTCTCGGGCTCGCGCTCGCCATCGGTATTGTCGTCGATGATGCGATCATGGTCCTCGAGAATATCGCGCGGCATCGCGAACGGGGCGAGGCCCTCGTCGAGGGCGCCATCAACGGTTCGCGCGAGATCACCTTCGCGGCGGTGGCCGCGAGCGTAGCGATTATAGCCATCTTCCTGCCGGTTGCCTTTATGACCGGGATCATCGGGAAATTTTTCTTCCAGTTTGGCGTCACGATCAGTGTGGCGGTGCTTCTTTCCCTGACCGAAGCGCTTACGCTGACTCCAATGCGCTGTTCACAATTTCTGAAAGTCGGAGAGAGACGAACACGGATCGGCAAGTGGGTCGAGCACGGTTTCGACTGGAGTCGCGGCTTTTACCGGCGATCACTTGCTGTTGCCCTGAATCACCGGGTCAAAGTGGTGCTGGTTTCGGTATCCATATTCATAGTCAGTTTCATGACTCTGGCGTTGTTGAACAAGGAATTCGTGCCGGCGCAGGATCAAAGTATGTTCATGGTCCGGTTGCAGACCCCGGTCGGTTCGTCGATTGCCTATACGGACAGCAAGTTCAAGGAGGCCGAAGCCTTTCTGTCGTCGCGTCCCGAAATCAGCAGGTACTACGCAGCCGTCGGTGGTTTCGGCGGAGGAGAAGTGAACAGCGGAATTATCTTCGCGAGTATGAAGCCTCCCGGGGAGCGCACGCAAACGCAGGAGCAGTTCATGGCTTTCGCGAGAAAGTCATTGAACGCCATCCCCGATCTTAAAGCGAGCCTTCAGGATCTCTCGATCAGGGGGTTTACCGCATCTCGCGGATTTCCAGTCGAATTCGCGGTGAGGGGGCCGGATTGGGATCGCTTGGCGCTCTATTCCAAGAAGATCATGGAAGAGTTGAATAAGACCGGGCTCGTGACCGACCTTGACACTGATTATAAAGAAGGAAAGCCCGAAATTCGTATCGTGCCGGACCGGGAGCGAGCGGCCGAGCGGGCGGTGAACGTAGCGGCCGTCGGGGATGTCGTCAGCGCGATGATTGGAGGGGTGATTGTCGGCCAGTACTCGCAGGGCGGGCATCGATACGACATTCGGGTCCGGCTTCAGGAAAAAGAGCGTGATCAGCTGGAGGAGATTCAGGCGCTTTCCGTCCGGAACGACCGGGGCGAGCTGATTCGGCTTTCGGAAGTCGTGAAAGTGGAACAAAAGGCTGCTCTTCAGGTGATTTCGCGCCGTGATCGCCAAAGGGCGGTCACGATTTTCGGAAACGTGAGAACCGGGCGTTCACAGGCGGATGCTTTGAACGCGGTCAATCGCATAGCGGCGAAGGTGCTTCCGGCGGGCTACAGTGTCGTCCTGAGTGGAAGTGCTCAGACGTTCAAGGAATCGTTCGCAAGCCTCCTTTTCGTCCTCATCCTCGGGCTGCTTGTTTCGTACATGGTGCTTGCATCTCAATTCAACAGTTTCATTGATCCGGTGACGGTCCTGATGGCGCTTCCGTTCAGCGTTTCAGGCGCCTTCGTGGCGCTTTTGATTGGGAATCAAACGGTCAATATTTACAGCCTGATCGGCCTGATTCTTCTGATGGGAATCGTGAAGAAGAATTCGATTCTCCTGGTCGATTTCACGAACCAGATCCGGGTACGAGCGCGTCGAGGACCGGATGAGGCGCTTCTCGAAGCCTGTCCGTTGCGGCTGCGCCCGATTGTGATGACTTCCCTTGCAACCATTGCGGGCGCAATCCCACCGGCTCTCGCGATCGGGCCGGGAGCAGAAACCCGGGTGCCCATGGCGATCGCCGTGATCGGGGGGATCGTGGTTTCGACGGCTCTGACCTTGATGGTCGTCCCTTGCGTCTACAGCCTTTTTGCCCGTCATGACGCGAGAAGTCAAAGAGAGCGTTCGGAGAAAAAGGCGGCATGATTTCGCGGATTTCGCTCAAGTGTTTCGGTTCATGTACCGATGAGCATTCGAGGAGATCCGTGCAGAATGTCCGCCACCGGACTAAAGGACGGCAAACGTAAACTTGCCGCCATCATGTTCACCGATATCGTTCGGTACAGTGCGCTCAGCCACACGAACGAGGCACTCGCGCTCGAATTGCTGGAGGAGCATCGCGCGATCGCGAGGCGCATTTTCGCCGAGTTTCGGGGAAAAGAAGTCAAGACGATCGGTGATGCGTTTCTCGTCACCTTCGAAAGCGCCCTGGATGCCGTTGAATGTGCGACTCATCTTCAGATCGCTCATCGGGAAAGAAATCGCGGTGTCGCTTCGGCGCGCGCCATGAAGCTCCGGATAGGGATTCATCTCGGCGATGTGGTTGCATCCGAGGGGGATGTTTACGGCGATGGCGTGAATATCGCGGCCAGATTGCAATACCTGGCGAAACCCGGCGCGATTTGCGTGAGCGGTTCGGTATTCTACCAGATTGAGAGCAAGGTGAAGTATCCCGTCAGTCAGCTTGGAACCCGAAAGCTCAAGAATATTTCCAAGGCGATTGCGGTTTATGCCCTTCAGATCGACTGCGAGCCGGAACCGCTTCGGAGCGGGAGCTTTCTCAATCCGTTCCGGCTTCTGAAACGCTCGAGGATTGTGCGATGGTCCGCGGCGGCTTTCGTCGCGTTTGTGGCCGCGGGGCTCGGCTGGTACTTCGTCGAGAATGGCGGGATTCAGAGCCGTCCGGACACGGCGATTCGTGAAACGCTTCGTGTCGCGGTTCTGCCGTTTGAGAACATCAGCCTGACCCATGATGATGAATATTTGTCCGAAGGCATGACCGAAGAACTCATCTCGAATCTTTCGAGATTGCGGCAGCTCCGGGTCCTGGCGCGGGCCTCGGTGGTGCAGTACAAGGCAGCTTCGAAATCGGCTGATCAGATCGGAAAAGAGCTGAAAGTTTCGGCCCTGATCCAGGGCAGCGTCAGGAAAATGGGTGACCTTTTGAGGATTACCGTTCAGTTCGTCGACGTCGCGAGCCAGGAGGCGAGGTGGTCCCGCGAGTATAACGGGAGAGTTGATGACATTTTCGAATTGCAGTCCAAAATAGCGGACGAGATCGTCGCGCACTTTCGCGGCCGCAGTCTTGCCAGTGCGCTGGTCGAGGATCCGGCGCGGGATTCTTTCGTCCCGGATGCCGAGGCATATAATGAATATTTGAAGGGCCGCTATTATCTCAACCGGAGAACAGAGGAGAGTCTTCTTCAGGGGATCGGCGAGCTGAAGAAATCCATTCAGCGTGAGCCCCGCTTCGCTCCGGCTTACGCCGCCCTGGCGAACGCGGCAGGACTTCAGTCATATTATGGATTGGTCCGGCCTAGGGAAGCCATGAAGCAGGTGTCGAAATTCTCGGAAAAAAGCTTGTCCATGGACCCGCAATCGGTCGACGCGCTGGTTTCTCTCGCTGAAGCCGAAGCGTACTTTCACTTCAACGCGAAAAAGGCGGAGGAGCTTTTCCAGCGGGCCATTGAGATGAATCCGATGCATCCTATCGCCCACAGCTGGTATGCTGAATTTCTTGCCAGCCGGGGACGGTTTCCGGAAGCGATTACCGAGATCAACCAGGCGCTGGCACTGGATCCGCTGTCATTGATCATCAAAACCGCGGCGGCGAACGTGAACTATTTCGCATCACGCCTCGAAGACTGCGTCGCGCACGGCCGGACCGCGATGGAGATGGACCCGTCATTTATGCTGCCGTATTTCTGGCTCGGAATGGCGCGGGTCCAGACTTCCAAGTTCGGCGAAGGGCTCCGCCTTCTGGAAAAGGCAAACCACCTTTCTGGCGAGACACCGATGATGAAGGCGGCCCTGGCCTACGGCTACGCGAAGGCCGGTAAACTCGATGAGGCGGAGAAGATCCTGCGGGAACTCGGTGAAATGAGTGCGCGTCGTTATGTCTCGGCATACCACCTGGCATCTGTTTACGTGGCGCTCGGGCGAAAGGAAAAGGCGATGCTTTTTCTGAATAAGGCCTTTGAGGAGCGCTCCAGCCATATTTCGCTGGTGAAGGTGGACCCGTCATTCAAAGAGCTGCGCGGCGATTCCGATTTCGATCTCTTTGTCCGCAAGCTGCCGTTCTGATCGCGTCCGCACGATCAACTCGCGACGATTTCGCCGCCATTCGGATGAAGGATCTGTCCTGACATGAAGGAAGCATCTTCTGACGCAAGAAAGACGTAGCTCGGTCCCACTTCGCTCGGTTGGCCCGGACGGCACATCGGGTAGTTCTCACCGAACTTTCCGACGTGGTCGGAGGTGAAGGTGGAAGGAATCAGGGGCGTCCAGATCGGTCCGGGCGCGACACCGTTCACCCGGATCTTCCTGTCCGTGAGCGCTTCGGAAAGGGAGCGGGTGAAAGCCACGATCGCCCCTTTGGTTGCCGAGTAGTCAAGAAGATGGGCGCTGCCCTTGTAGGCGGTGACGGATGTCGTGTTTATAATCGTGGCACCCTCCTTAAGATGCCGAAGGGCGGCTTTCGCGAGATAGAAGTAGGCAAAGAAATTGGTTTTGAAAGTTCGTTCGAGTTGTTCGGAAGAGATGTTTTCGAGTCCCTTGGACGGGTGTTGCTCGGCCGCATTATTCACAAGAATGTCCAGGTGGCCGAAGATTCTGACGGTCTCCTCCACGAGTTTCCGGCAGAATGTTTCGTCGCCTACATCTCCGGCAAGGGTCTCGCACCGCGTATTCTCAAGCTCGACGAGGCGTTTCGTTTCAAGCGCGTCGCTATGTTCATTCAGGTACGCGATCATGACGTCGGCGCCCTCTCTCGCGTAATGAACCGCGACGGAGCGGCCGATGCCACTGTCTCCGCCCGTGATGAGGGCGACCTTGCCCGCAAGTTTTGCGCTTCCACGATAGTCGGCGCGGATATACTCGGGGCGGGGCGACATTTCCGACTCTATGCCCGGCTCGTGATCCTGTTGCTGGGGTACCGGTTTAGGGTAACGTTTCGTTCCTGGTGTCATGGGGAAACCTCAAATCAGCTGGCGAACCCTGTCGGCGAGAATCGTCATGGCGATCTTTTCGCGATTGGGTTGGCCGCGGGCGAGTGATTCGGCGAACTTGAGCGCCTGATCGGGTTTGAGCTTCGCGGGCATCGGCGGTTCGTGCGGGTCGACCTCGGCTTCGATGAGCACGGGGCCGGGCGTCTCGAGTGCGCGGCTGATTGTTTCGCCACAAAGAGCGGGGTCGTCGATTTTGAAGCCGGTCCCTCCGCACGCCTTCGCGAAGCCGGAAAAATCCATCGGCTGAAGATCGCAGCCGTATTCCGGATTACCGAGAAAAACCATCTGTTCCCATTTGATCTGGCCCAGTGTGTTGTTTTTGAGTACGACCAGTTTGACGTTCAGCTTATGTTTTACGCAGGTCAGGAATTCCGCCATCATCATTGAAAAGCCACCATCGCCGACAAAGGCGACGATTTGACGGCCCGGATGCGCCAGGGCGGCGCCGATCGCGTACGGGAGGCCACAACCCATTGTCGCCAGGTTGCCTGAGAGTGAGTGCATCTGCCCGCGCCGGACCGGGATCTGTCGCGCAAACCAGGTTGCGACGGTTCCGGAGTCGCACGAGATGATCGCGTCGGGCGAGAGGCGCTGGCCGAGTTCCCAGGCGACCACCTGTGGTTTCATCGGGATGGATTTCACGCTTCCACGTTCCTTCATCAGTTGCCACCATTTCGCGGTCTTCGCCTGCGCGTCTTGAAGGAATGCGCGATGATCATTTCGCCGCAAAAGCGGGAGCAGATTTTGGAGGCTCTGCTGAGAGTCACCGACAAGACCCACATCCACGGGATAACGTAAGCCGATCCGTTGAGGATCCGAATCGATTTGCACGGCTTGGCACTGACCGGGTTTCGGCAGGAATTCGATATATGGAAAGGAACTTCCGACGATGAGCAGGGTATCGCATTGTTCCATCGCTTCCTGTGATGGTCGAGTGCCGAGCAATCCTATTCCTCCGGTCGTATAAATGCTGTCGTCGGGAACAACCGCCTTTCCGAGTAACGCCTTGATGATGGGCGCGCCAAGGAGTTCCGCGATTTGGATCAGCTCATCGGTCGCGCCGAAGGCACCTCGTCCGGCGAGAATGGCGATTTTCCTGCCGTGATTCAGGATTTTCGCGGCCCGCGACACATCTTCAGTGGCCGGCGCTCGCGAGGCTTGGGTCATGACTTGGGAGACGTGATGAGGAACGTTGCGCTTTGAAGATTCTTTGCGCGAGACCTCCTTGTCCTGAAAGTCGATCGGTATCGTGATGTGCGCAACTCCGCGTCGGGTCAAAGCCGAACGGCACGCGAGTTCCGTGACGTTTTCGACGTGCTCGGGTCCCATGACACGGGCATTGTATAGGCAGACGTCTTCGAAAAGTTTATCGAGTTCGACATCTTGCTGGGCAAAGGTCGAAAGAAGATCGTGAAAATGCATCCCCGTAATGGCCAGAACGGGAGCGCCGTCGAATTTTGCGTCATAGAGTCCGTTTAAAAGGTGAATGCCGCCGGGACCGCTCGTCGCGAGACAAACGCCTAGCTTGCCGCTGTACTTCGCATACCCGCATGCGGCGAGCGCCGCGGCTTCCTCGTGCCGTACCTGAATGAAGCGGATATGTTCCTGCTTTTTACGCAAGGCCTCCATGATGCCGTTGATGCCATCACCTGGCATGCCGAAGATCACCTCTACGCCCCAGTTCATCAGGACATCCAGCATGATATCTGATGCTGTCATCGTGGCCATTGTTGATCCTTTCGAATTAGCCGGCTACGCGGCAAGATCCCGCTCGATTTCTGAAACTTCACGGGAATGTCGGAAACCGATCCAAATGATACCCGCGATCAAGGCGACTCCAGCTAACGCGAGACCTTGTTTGAAATGGATTGTCGCAGCCGGTTTTACTTTTTCACCGCGTTCAATTCGGGCCAGGGCGAGATTCTGGCTGAAGCTTTCGGCAACGTCGTATTTTCGGGGATTTTCGTTTCCAAGCATGGTTTTCACTCGTTTCCGAAGTTCTATATGCAAAGGGCGTCCCGGAAGCAGCGCGGGATAACGGTGAGCGTGGGCTTTGCAGCAATCTGGAGCTGAGGGTGATTCCATGACTGTGACCACGATCAGCCGAGGTCCCGCGATTTCAGGATTTCGTACCAGTTTTTATGAAATTCCAACCGTTACGCATCTGGAGGCCGACGCAACCCTGAGTTGGACCAAAACGATGTTCGTGGTTGTCGAGGCAGAATCGGCTGGGAAAATGGGATTGGGCTACGCCTACGCGACGCGTGCTGCCGCCGAACTGATTCACGCAACGCTCGCGAAGCAAGTGATCGGCGCGCCCGTATTCGATATTCCCGCAATCCGGCAAAAGCTCATCCGGGTAATTCGTGACCATGGCCGATCCGGGATAGCGGCAACGGCTATCTCCATGATCGATTCGGCGCTCTGGGATCTGAAAGCGAGGATTCTCGACCTGCCGCTGGCATCTGTTCTGGGGCAGGTCAGAAGCGGAGTTCCGGTATACGGGAGCGGCGGCTTCACATCATTCAGTCTGGATGAACTTGAACGTCATTTTGAAGGATGGATCGCGATGGGTCTGACCCGCGTGAAGATGAAAGTCGGGGGCGATCCTGAGGGCGGCGCTGATCTTGAACGCGTTCGGCTCGTTCGGAACGCAATCGGCATCGGTCCGGAGCTCTTCGTTGACGCGGATGGGGTGTACCGGCCGAAGCGGGCGATGGAAATGGCCGAGAGGTTCTCGGATTTTGGTGTTTCGTGGTTTGAAGAACCCGTATCGTCAGAGGATCTGACGGGACTTCGAGCGCTACGTGAGCGTGCTCCATTCGGGATCGAAATCGCGGCCGGAGAGTACGGCTACGATCATGGCTATTTCTTGAGAATGCTGCAAAGCGGGAGTGTCGATGTCCTGCAGGCGGACGCCACACGGTGCGGAGGATTTTCGGGTTTTCTAGAAATAGGCGCGTTATGTGAGGCTTTCGGAGTTCCCCTTTCCGCCAATGGCGCACCCTCACTTCATCTGCACGTCTGCGCTGCGGTGAATCGCGTTCGCAATCTGGAATACTCTTATGACCATGTCGGAATTGAAAAAATGCTGTTCGATGGTTTTATCGAACCGCAGGACGGCCTTCTTTATCCGGACCTCAGCCGGCCGGGTTTGGGGATCGAACTCAAGAAGAGCGACGCGTTGAGATTCGCGGCTTGAGGCGTTCGCGGCATTTCGGTTGCAGAGATCCGAAGGGAATAGCTTAGCATGATCCAGCGCGAACTACTGGCGAATGGACGCCAATGGAGGAAATTTCGATGAATAGGACTATCTTCGCAGCGTTGATCGCGGTCAGTTTGGGAACCGCGCTGCCTGTCCAGGCACAAAGCAAGGCAGCAGGCGGCGGCACGAGTTACCTGGCCGGACACCTCGGCGCGGGGTTCCCGAACAACGGGCAGGGGACGAACTTCATGTTCGGCGGCGCTTTCGGGTTTTTCTGGACGAGTGAGTATAGCGGTGCCGTGTTTATCGACCACATGAATGTCGGCTCGATCAGCTCGTCTCTTTTGACGCTGAATCAGAGCAGCCAGGGCATTACGTTGTTCGGCGTCGAAGCAAATCGCGAGTTGAGCGATCTTGTCGAGGGACTCCAGGTCGGAATCAAAGTCGGGTTGACTTCCACTTCAGTCTCGGCGACTGCCCCCGGCATTTTCAGCGACAGCAAGAGTAACATGAATTTCTTCATTGGGCCGAAGGTCGCGTACGACTATCCGGTCGTCGGGAACTTGAGAGTTGGCGGTGAAGGTAACTTTCTGTTCAAGTCAACCAGCGATGAACCGATCACGGGCTTCGCGACCGTCAACGGAACCGGTACCATGTTCAATCTTCTTGGAGTCGTGAAGTATCTCTTTTGAAGGGCTCATGCATTATCGCGCGTTTGTCACGGATTTCGACGGCACGATAGCGAGCTACGGGAACGTTGACAGGGAAACCATCCTTGCGCTGTATCGTTTGCGCCAGTCGGGTCGCCGCGTGATTTTGGCCACCGGCCGATTTCTGGATAATCTCTTGAGCGTGTGCCCCGAATTCGGTGTCTTTGATTATATCCTCGCCGAGGACGGGGCGGTTCTTTACAGGCCTTCGGACGGCGAGACCACGATCCTATCTGACCCGTTACCGAAACGCCTGATGGATGCGCTTCGTGAAGCGAAAGTAGAGCCCTTATATGAGGGCAGTGTCATTTGTTCCACGGTCGCGAGCGAAAAGACGAAGATACTCGAAGCTATTCAGAAAGTCGGGTTGGAAGTTCAGATTGTTTTTAACGGCGGCTCGCTGATGGTCGTTCCGGTCGGGGTGAATAAGGCTTCGGGGCTCGACTATGTGCTTCGCAAGCTGGGCCTCTCATTTCATGAGGTGGTGGGGGTGGGGGATGCCGAAAATGACTACTCGTTTCTTCAGCACTGCGAGTGTCCGGTCGCGGTCCAGAATGCCATCGAGTCGATCAAGGATATCGCGGTTCTGGTCACGAACGCGCCTGCTGGAGCGGGAGTTCAGGAGGTGGTCGCCGGCTTGATCAAGGACGACCTGAGCGGGATAGGCAAGTCACTGACTCGAAACTCGATCGTGATTGGCACCCTGCATGACGGGTCGCCCTTTGGAATGCCCGTTTATGGAGAAAACGTTCTGGTGGTCGGACCTCCCGGCGCGGGCAAATCGGATTTCGCCAGCGGCTTCATCGAGCGCTTGATCCGCAAGGACTACCAGGTCTGCGTTATCGACCCTGAAGGTGACTACGTGAGCGTACGTGAATTGATCACCCTGGGAAGCACGCGCCATACTCCACGCGTTTCTGAGGTGGTAGGCCTGCTCCAGGATCCTGAGATCAACGGAAACGTAAACTTACTCGGAATCCCGATGTCCGATCGGCCCGAATACTTTTCTCAGCTCTTTCTCGCGATTCAGGGACTTCGGACGAGAACCGGCCGGCCCCACTGGATCATCATGGATGAAGCCCATCACCTCGTGCCCGCCGCGTTCAGGGGAAATGAACTCGCGTTGCCCCGAAGGTTTTCAGAAACGATGCTACTCACCGTGAACCCGGACCAGTTGTCGAGTGCCATTCTTAAGATGATGGATACCGTGGTCGCGGTGGGCGCTTCGCCTGAGAACTCCGTGGCAAGATTCGCCTCGGCTGTTCACAAACAGCCACCGAAATCAATCGAGGGCGGAAGCCGCGAGAGCAGCGGAAGTAAAACGATGCGCAGTATCAGGTCGAATGAGATCGTAGTCTGGCCCGTTCGAAGCGGAAGTCCCGCTATTCGAATGAAGGTCATTCCCGGCCGGTTGGA
This sequence comes from Bdellovibrionota bacterium, assembly GCA_035291325.1. Lineage (GTDB taxonomy): Bacteria > Bdellovibrionota > UBA1018 > UBA1018 > UBA1018 > XYD1-FULL-55-31. The sequence continues at coordinate 31,784 of DATDSK010000183.1, forward strand.
ACGGCTGCGGCACCTCCGAAAATACGCCGAGGGAGATCTTGGCTCACACAGTTTCTATTTTCGCGGTCCACAGGGAAAGCAGAATTTAAAAGCTCAGAACGTCCTCGTTTTCGCGCAAATAGCCGAAGGCATCGATGAAGAAACCTGGCTTTTCCACCTCAGGCGGGGTGATTACTCGCGATGGCTCAAGGAACACGTCAAGGATGAGGAGATCGCGAAGCAAATGGAAAAGATCGAGCAGGAACCCGAGTTTAGCTCGGAAGAAAGCCGGCAGCGCGCTTCCCGGCTGATTCGCTCGCGCTTCACGGCTCCCGAAGATCGCGGAATTCTCGCCTACTGAGTGGCGTAAATCGCATCCAGTGCTTCGGCAACGCGGACGAATTGCTCGGATTCCTCGTTAAAGCGCGGGCCTAACGAGAGTTGTCGTGCCCAGTCCACGGCGGCCCGCCCTCCCCAGTCATCGGGTGGGCGGACAAGGACCTCGCGTTTCGTTCCTTGATAACGTTCCGCGACGAAATCATAAAACGAGCCGTTCACGTTTCTGAGCGCGAGGCCGCCTTTGGTACCGTAAAACGTCGCGCTGATCACCGCATCACATCCGGCCGGAAGGTTCCAGGAGCAGGATATTTGAATCGAAGCGCCGCTTTCGAGCTCAAGAGTCGCCGTGGCATAGTCCTCAACTTTTCCGTGAGTGTGCCGCAGGGGACGACCTCCTGAATAGAGTTGACTCGCGATTCGGGTGAAATTCGGGAATCCCAGGTTCCAGAGCGCGAGGTCGAGCAGGTGCACGCCGAGATCGATGAGACAACCGCCACCTGAGAGTTCCGGTTGATAGAACCAGCTTTTGTCGGGCCCATAGGCATTGTGGAATACGAGGTCCGCCATGAATACTTCGCCGATTTCGTTGTTTTTGAGGCGTTCGCGGAGCGCGGTCATCGCTTCGGTGAATCGATAGGATAAATCGACGCCCAGGAGCCGATCGGATTTCCGGGCGGCATTCACCACGGCGCGTACTTCGTTTCGCCTTCGTCCGAGCGGTTTTTGGCAGAACACCGATATTCCGGATTCGAGAGCGCGAATCGCCTGTTCAGAATGAAGGGCACTGGGCGTTGCGATCACGATTCCATCGAGTCCCGAGTTGAGTAATTGTTCGAAGCTGCGTGCTTCTTTCGCGCCTGGAATGCCCTTCACGGCCTCGGTCATTCGCTCGGGAGAAGGATCGTGAATCAGGGATACTTCGCCGATGCCGCTCGAATGGATCGCCTGCATCCGATGACGCCCGATCCAGCCCACCCCGAGAAACCCCAGTTTCGGCCGACGCGGAAATTCGGTTTCTTTCATAACATCACCACGGCTTTCAGGAATCCGTCAGGACGCTGAATGGTGGCCTCGAGTGCTTCGGCGAGTCGTTCGAGTGGGAAGGTCTTCGTGATCAACATGTCGGGGTTCAACGTACCCGAGACCGTGGCCTGTATCGAATCGCGAATTCCGGCGAGATAAACCTGAGGATCGCGCTCGTGGGCGTTGATGACATCGAGTCCTCTCCAGTTCCAGAGTTGCATATTGACTTGACGCGGCCCATCCTGATGATAGCCCGCGATGATCAGCCGCCCCCGCTCACGCGTGAGTTCAGCGCTGAGGTCGAGCGGCCACTGCTTGCCGGCAGCTTCGAGAACGCGGTCACATAGAACGCCAGAGGTGAGGGCTTTTACACGGGAGATGATTTTCGCGTGGTCGTCCATCGGGATCAATTCATCGGCGCCCATCGCCTTGGCGATTTCGAGTGCATAGGGGCGTCGTGAAATCGCGAGAACGCGGGCTCCCGCTTTTGAAACGAGTCGGGTGAGCGCTGCTCCGAGAAACCCGATACCCACGATCGCGACAGTCTGTCCGGCCCGAATTTCGCTCCGGCGAAAAATGTTCATCGCGCAACCAAACGCTTCTCCGGGGAACGGCAGTGCGTCGAGTGCTTGGGGGAGCGTGATTGTTTCGGAGGCCTTGGCCAGATCATATTCCGCATAGCCGCGATAGGATAATGCAGTCACCCTTTCGCCTAGCCTGAAATCGTTCACGCCCGGGCCGAGCGCGTCGACGGTTCCCCAGGTTTCGTGCCCCGGTGCGCCGGGTTCCATCGGATATTGCGTCCACGGCATTCCTTCCCATGACGCGGCATTGGAGCCGCAGACGCCGCAGCCTTGAATCCGAATTCTCAGCTCATTTGGCCCCGGTGTGGGAATTGGAATCCGTTTCAGCTCGCATGTCCTTGGTCCGGTCAGAACGGCCGCCCGCATCGTCGCTTGGGATTCAAATGGCTGAATCATGTTTCGTCTCCTTTAGTGTGCTTTCCACGCCGGGCGCGCGATGCAAAATCGAAACCACGGAACGCGACGAGTATGTTCGTTGCATTTTTGCGGCTTGTGATCGTGTATGGAGAACTGAAGCGAGTCGAAAGCACCCGGGATCTGATTGCCAAATTGAGCGATTCATTGCGGTGTTCTGCAAAGTTTACCGAGGGGACTCAAACCTCAGCACCTCCATTGTCTTCCCGAGCCGCAGCGTCACCACGGACCGGTGCGCTCATTGAGCTTGGTGAACTGGTCCAGGGTATTCTGGATGATGAGTTCCATAAAGATGGACGGGACGTCTGGGGTGGAATTCAGGAAATATGCGGCGAAGCCCTCCTGAATTGCGGAAAGCTATTTCTCAGTTCATGCTCCTCAGCTCTTGTGCATTTGCGGAACCTTCGGCAAAACCTTGAGATCCTATCCGGTTTGACTCTGCCCAGGCACGTAACCATTCACGTTCCCGAAGGATATGCCTATTACGCTGTTTATCCGGAACTTTACGCCGAAGCGGCCGTTCGGCTCGCAAAGTCTCCCCTCCGAGGCTTCAGCGTGATTGGGCTTCGGAGTATCGGGACCAGCCTTGCCGGTGTGGTCGCGGCGGCGCTCGGAGCCAGCGCTTTGCCCGTTACCTTGAGACCCACGGGTGATCCGTTCGAGAGACGGCTGAAAATCGCGGAGTCCCTCGAAGCGAAGCTCCTGGCTGAAGCTCATCAGCTTGTCTACGCGATCGTCGACGAAGGTCCCGGGCTATCGGGAAGCAGCTTTCGAGCCGTCTGTCACTGGCTCGAGGAACGAGGAGTTTCGCGTTCGAGGATTGTCCTGTTCCCGAGCCATCCAGGCGAGCCGGGACGCTCGGCATCAGACGCGCACCGGAGTGAGTGGCGAAATTTCAGGAAGACAGTCGTGCCTTTCGAGGAGTATTTCGATCAGGAGCTCCGTCATGTCGAGGATATTTCGGGTGGCCGGTGGCGCAAGAAGTTGCTGCCGGATCCGGAATCGTGGCCCGCGAGCTTTCCCCAGCAGGAACGGCGCAAGTATCTGTTCAAGGACGGCACAAAAACATATCTCGCGAAGTTTGCGGGGCTGGGGCGCTACGGCAAAGAAAAGTTGGCAAGAGCAAAACTGTTTGCCGAGGCGGGGTTCGCTCCCGAGGTGATGGGCTATCACTCCGGATTTGTCCTGATGCGTTGGTATGAGAATGCGGTTCCTTGCGGAGATTGGATGACCAAGCGGCATCGCGAGGGCTTGGTTGTGAGTGCCGGTAAGTACCTTTCGATGATTCGACAGCAATTCCGGAGCCTGGATGACTCTACGGGCGCCTCGGTTCGGCAATTATTTGAAATGGCGGCCGCCAATTCGCGCGAGAAATTCGGGAACGCACTTGATCGTGGTTTGAAAACAATCGAAGCGCTGATCGAGAATGTGGCGGGCGCGGTTGTTCATACCGCCACCGACAATAAGATGCACGCGTGGGAATGGATCAGGCTTCCTGACGGCAGGTTCTTGAAGACGGACGGACTGGATCACCATTCGTCGCACGACATCGTGGGTTGCCAGGACATTGCGTGGGATATCGTGGCCGCAAAAATCGAGCTTTGTCTGACGGACTCCGAATTCGAAAATTTCCTGGCGTTCGTCGGCTCACGAGAACCGCGAGGCGAATGGTTTTCGCCAGAGAAGGAGCGCTTTTTCAATGTCTGCTATCTGGCTTTTCAAATGGGCTGCTTTTCGAACGCCGCGCAGTGCATGAGTCACGATCCCGAAGAGCGAGCGCGCCTGCAGCGGGCTTCTGACCGGTATGCCTTCCGGCTGGCAGACCGACTCCGCTAGTTCAGGCTAGTTACGGAGGCGATTGCCCAGCCAGACCGTCTCGAATCTGCCAAGCTGGAGGGTCGCTTTGCCATTCTGGAGTTCCAGGATGTATTCCTTACCCGTCAAATAGTCACCGAGATGAATGCTGCTTTTAAGCGCGAGTTCCGGAACGGGGGTGAGATCGAGCATGACGGTCGCGGGTTTGTCGTCGAGATGGTGCACGACGAGTACGGTTTCGCCACTGAGCGAGTGCTCGCGGCAATAGCTCAGCACGTCCTCGCAATCGTTCGTTATGCGCAGAATCCGTCCTCGTCGCAGGGCAAGGCTCGAACGCCGCACGATGATCATCGTATGAAGGTGATCGAAGGTGCTCGAAGCGAGAAGCGGCCCTTTGTGCATGGCCGCTGATTCAAATGCATCGCGTGGAATCGGCCCGCGTCCGAGATCACGCGTATCGAACGTGCTCAGGGCTGCAATTCCGAATTTGCCGAAGTACTCCGCGCGAAGCCGTGCCTCTGCCTGAACGAATGTCACGTTGTTTCCGGCCGCGATCTCGTCGCCATAGTAAAGCACCGGCATTCCGTCCTGACTCATAAGGAGGGAATAGGCGAGCCGGATCCGGTCAATGTCATTACCCAGGAATTCGGCAGCTCTGCCGGCCACGCCGTTTCCGTCCCTGAACGACGCGCCTCTTCCTTCGCGAAAGATACTTTGGAGTACGGGCTTCTGCGCGTCGGGCAGCATTTCGAGCGTGAGTTCGTCATGAACCCGCAAAAAATTCGCCCAGATCGCGTTGTGAGGAAGGGGGAGTGTTTCGAGACGGCTTAGGAATTCATCATAATAACGTTTGTTGCCGCTGATCAGGGTGAGCCACGAAGCCGTCATTCCTTCGAACTGGTAGGCAATCTGTGATTCGCTCGGGGTCTCGATGAGCTTCGACGCGAGTGGAAGCTTTACTTCGGTGCGCGCGCTTCGGCCGAAGTAGCGGACGATATCATCCAGCTTCTGACATGCCTCGACCTTGAGGCGTGAGGCGGGCGCTATGTGTTTGAGATATTGGCTCAGGAGTTCGACGACCCGGTGGGTGCGGGTGTGATTTTCAGCGCTTTTGTCCAGGAACGGAATCGCGTCGAGGCGAAAGACATCGATTCCTTTGTTGGCCCAATGGGCGAGCAGTGCATAGGCTTCCTTGAGAACTTCCGGGTTTCGATAATTCAGATCCAGTTGAAACGGGTAAAACGTGTGGTAAATCCAAAGCGTCCGGCCATCCGAGAGTTTGACCTCGCGGTAGTGGCAGTCGGTGATTTCCGGAAAGATAAGACGGCGATGTACCTCATGTGACGTCCCGTCCTCGCCCGTTTCCCTGTAGACGACGACTTTTCCGGCGGATGATTCATAGCGACGGAGAATGGCCGGCGCTTGCTCCCGGGTGATGAAGCATTCGCGAAATCGGTCATCTCCGTCCAGTAACGCCTGGAACCAGGGGTGCTGATCCGATACGTGGTTCAGTACCAGATCCATCTTGACCTTCATGGCGTTTTTCTTGGCCTCGCGAAGAAAATGCTCGAAAGCCTCCGTTCCTCCGAGACGCGGTTCGACGTTCATGAAATCCATGACATCGAAGCCGCCGTCGAGCCCCGCGGAGCGTAGGAACGGCAATGGATAGAGCTGATCCACGCCGAGTTCCTTGAGATATGGAATCATCCGCGCGGCGGTTTCGAAGGTGCCGGTTTTCCCATCCACCCCGAACTGATCCGGGTAGAACATGTATTCGACCGTGTCTTTCGGCCACTGCGATTCGATTGAAAGATCGAGTTCCTGCAGTTCGGGAGGACGCGCCGTCCGGGCTTTCATTACCGCTTCTTCAAAATCCAGAACGGATCTGCCGATCACCCGAGGGGCCTTCGTTTGAAGTATCGAGCTGAGAATGGAGATCAGATGTGTTCTCGTCAAATGCTCGACCGGGACGAGTCCTTCGAGTTCGGAAGGATACGAAGGAAGGAAGTCGGTGCCGGATTGGCGCAACTCTTCCATGACTTGATTCAAAATGTCGGGAGAACTTGCGAAAAAATCTGTTAAGTCTTCCACGGACGCCCCCAGGATGTGGCCGATGTACTGTGAGAAAATGTTTTGTGCGGATTAGGCGTGATATTGACAAATCCATGTGCGGGCTTCAAGACGAGATCCGGGTCCTGAGCATTTTTATAAGGCCGGCTGTTTGAGAGGCTAATTGTCTTCCGTTAGGTAATCCTTCGGCCTATAATCGGGTGCGTTGTATAAACAATGTTTTGCGAAGAGTACGGAGTATAAATGCGTTTGGCTCTGATTTTGTTTTTCGCTGTTTTTTGTGCTTCGACATCCGGGATCTGGATCAAGTTGGCTTCTGCGGATCCGGGTGTGGTCGCCTTCTACCGTTCCTTCTTCGCTTTTTTGATATTCTCGCCGGCGGTGGCTTCAGGCTTGAAGCGAGGCCACATGAGCTTCCGCCAGATCGGCTGGAGTCTGGCGGCCGGCTTTGTTTTTGGATTTCACATCCTGATCTGGATCATGGCCGTTCGCCAGACGACGCTGGCCAATGCCGCGCTATGTTTTGCCGTGAATCCCGTCGTTACCGCGGTATTCGGGCACTTTTTCTTTGACGAGCGTTCGGACCGGACACTCTGGCTCTCGATCGGTTTGGGCATTCTTGGCATCGCGGCCATCGGGGGAGTGGACGTTTCACTTTCGCCTCAGTACCTGAAAGGCGACCTGCTGGCTCTCCTTTCCGGAATCGTGTTCACGTTTTATCTGCTGATCGGGAAAAAAATGCGGCGTGACGCCGATTCCGCTTCCAACAGACACTACATGGGCCTTCTGTATTTCGGTTCGGCCCTGGTAACCGGAATCATCGGCATGAGCAATGGCGCGGAATTTTCGGGTTTCAGTCAGCTGACCTGGTTCGCGCTCGCGGGCCTGACGATCTTCCCGACGATTCTCGGTCACGGCACTTTTAATTACTTGGTGAAGTTCCTGCCCGCTTCGGTCGTTTCGGCGGGAACTCTCGCCGAACCGCTCTTTGCCGGGTTCATGGCTTTTCTGCTGTTTGGAGAAGGTGTGACCGCCGGCACCGTCACGGGGTACATCCTTATCACGACGAGCATCGGATGCCTGACGTGGTCGCTGGAGCGAGCGCGATCCGGAAGAGTTCAAAAAGCCGGGCTGCCGGTCGGTCTGTCATGAAGCTCGTTTTCGGAATTTTTCATCGGTGATCTCCCGGTCCCGGAGCGTTCCTCGTGACCTTCGCACGACCGTCGGCCAGATCTGAAGAAGGGCGGTCAGCGCGGTAATCAAAATCGGCCCGAAGAATACCCCCATGATCCCAAAAAGTTCGAGTCCGCCGAAAATCGCGACCAGACTGACCAGGGGATGAATGGAGCTGCGGCCCTTTAAGACGAGCGGACGTACGAAGTTATCGATAATTCCGGCCAAGAGCCCTACGCCGAGCATCAGGACCAGTTTGAGCCAGGCGCTTTGGACATAAAGATAGATTGCCCCGGCCACCCAGATCGGAGTGGTCCCGAGCATCGGGATCCACGCGAACAGGAAAGTCGCGGCACCCGCCAGAAAGGCGCCTGGAACGCCCAGGACGATGAACCCGATAACGAGCACGGCGGCCTGCGCGGCTGCGGCGGCCAGCGTGGCCCAGATCACCGAAACCGTCGTATCCTGGAACGCGCGTGTCAGTTCCGATTGGACGACCGGATCGAGTGGCACTCTCCCCTTCAGCCAATTCAGGAAAGTGCGTCCGTCCAAAAGGAAGAAGAAGCATGCGAGACCCGAGAGAGCCGCTTGCAGCAGGGTAATGGGAAGCCTGGCCGCCAACAGGACGATCCAGCCGCTCGCCATTTTCAATCCGCTTTGGAGTCCGGCGCGGAGTTGCCTCTCAATGTTCGCCGGGTCACCGATTACGGAACGCAGCGGAGGCCAGCGGCTCAGTTCTTCAAAAATCGACTGAAACGACAAATTCTGTTCGGAGAGACTCTGTCCGATGGCGGTTGCCTGCTTGACGGCGAGCAGGATGAGCAGCGAAAACGGGCCGACGATCAGCAAAAAGACGGCAAGCGTCACGATCGTTCCCGCCCATTTTCTGCCGAAGCCCGAGCTGACGAGTCGGTCGAAAACACGAATGGACAGGTTCGCGAATATCGCGCCGCTGAGTACAGCCAGCAAGTAAGGCGCGACCATTCTGAACGTGGCGACCAGTACCAAAGCGAGCAGAATGACGAATAGCGTGACTGATATTCTATTGGGTTCCGGCTCGCGTGCGTTTTGTGTCACGTGAGCGAAACTGCAATTTTCGAGCTGCACGCTTACTTCCGATAGAGAAGGTTTTTGCGGACAAGAAATTTCTCGAGTTCAACCGCCCAGAAGACGGAAGTTGAAATGACGAGGCATACCGCGAGTTCCTGTCCGGTCAGAGGCTGTGTCTTGAGGAGGTCATTGAGGAACGGGACATAGATCGTGGCCAATTGAAGAAGAAGCGTGAAGATCACGGTCAGCAGCAGGGGACGATTCGAAAGAATTCCGATTTTGAACAGGGATTCGCGTTCCGAACGTATCGCAAGGACGTGGCCCATTTGCGAAATGGATAACACGGTGAATACCATTGTTTGCCAGTGACCGTTCCCGCGTCCGATACCCCATGCTTCGGTCCAAAGTGAAATCGCGCCGATCAGGAGTCCGACGAAAATGACGTGTTGCCAGAGTCCGTCCGCGAAGATGCTTGAGTGGATGGGCCGAGGAGGCTTCTTCATGATTTGTGCTTCGGCGGGTTCGACGGCGAGCGCGAGTCCGGGGAGTCCGTCGGTGATCAGGTTTACCCAAAGGATCTGAATCGCGATGAGCGGAATCGGCAAGCCGATGAAGGGCGCGAGAACCAGTGTCCATAGCTCTCCGGAGTTGCCGGTCATCGCATAACGGACGAACTTTCGAATATTGTCATAGATCCGACGCCCCTCCGCCACGGCGACGACAATCGTCGCGAAATTGTCGTCGAGAAGGACGAGGTGCGACGCTTCGCGCGCTACATCGGTTCCCTGCTTTCCCATCGCGACGCCGATGTCGGCCTTTTTCAGGGCCGGAGCGTCGTTTACTCCGTCTCCGGTCATGGCGACGACTTCTCCACGATTTTGCAGCGCCATAACGATTCTTATCTTTTGTGCCGGGTTCATTCGAGCATAGACTCTCAGCTTTTCGACGCGATTTTCGAGTTCGGCGTCGGGAAGCTTCGCCAATTCCGGTCCGGATATGATGGACCGCTCTCCATCGGCAATCGCGAGCTGCCGCGCGATCGCATGAGCCGTGATCACGTGGTCGCCGGTAATCATGATGGGCGTGATCCCGGCATCCAGGCACGCACGCACGGACGCCGCGGCTTCAGGCCGTGGCGGATCGGCAATTCCCGCCAGAGCCAGAAACGTCAGATCAGCCTCAATAAGGTCCGGCGTGACCTGGTCGACGGGATTCTTGAGCTTACGGCAGGCAAGCGCGAGAACTCGCAGTCCTTGAAAGGCCATTCGTTTGGCGGCTTCCTGGAGCTCACCCTTATTGATCGTGACCTCGCCGGTCGATAGAAGCAGCTTTGCGCACTTATTGATGATGGACTCGGGGGACCCTTTGCAGAAAACGGTTACGCCATTCTGATCGCTGTGAAGAGTCGACATCGCCTGGCGGGTGGAATCGAAAGGGAGTTCGGCGATCCGGGGAAGTTCCTCAGACAGCCGGCGTTTCTCGAACCCATGATGTTCGGCCAGGGCAAGGAGGGCTACTTCACTGGGATCACCCGTGACTGCTCCGTCCGGGGCGAGGGAAGCGTCATTGCTCAAAGCCATCGCCTGAAAGATGCGATTCAGATTCGGGTTTTTGGGAGCCATCCGGTCGCTTGCCGCGATGGTCCGCCCGTCCATGAAGAGTTCTTTCACTTGCATCCGATTCTGAGTGAGCGTCCCGGTCTTGTCGGTGCAGATGTGGGTCACGGATCCCAGAGTTTCGACTGCCGGCAATGAACGAACGAGGGCCTGGTGTCGCGCCATTCTGCGGGCACCGAGCGCCAAGCCGATCGTTACGACGGCTGGGAGCGATTCGGGGATGGCCGCAACCGCGATACTGATGGCGGTGATGAACATGTTTACGATTTCTTCACCCCGCAATACGCCCGCGCCGAAGAGAACGACGCAAATGCCCAGGACCGCGACGGAGAGCCGGTGTCCCAGTTGGTCGAGACGGCGCTGTAAGGGGGTTCGTACCTGTTCTTGGACCGATCCGCTCGTGAGGAGGGTGGCGATTTTCCCCAACTCGGAGCGCATTCCGGTGGCGATCGCGATTCCCTTGGCCCGTCCGCTGAGCGCGATCGTACCCTGATAAGCCAAATTGGTCCGATCGCCGAGCGCCGAATGCGGGTCGCTGAGCGTCGCGGTTTGCTTTTCGGTGGGCACGGACTCACCCGTCAGGGCGGATTCGTCGAATTTTGCCTGAACGGCTTCGATCAGACGGAGATCGGCCGGAATTTTATTCCCCGCTTCAATGAGCACCAGGTCACCGGGTACGAGCAAGGCTGCCGGAACCATTCGTGGTGTCGCGTCGCGAATCACCCGGCATTCAGGTGTCGCCATGGAACGCAGCGCTTGAATGGCCTGTTCCGCTTTGTACTGCTGGAAGGTCCCCATTGCCGCGTTCAGGAGTACGATCAGGAGGATCACGATGGAATCTTTCAGATCTCCGACCGCTCCCGAGATGATCGCCGCGCCGATTAGGACGATGATCATGAAGTCACTGAGATGTTCGAAGAAGATGTGCAAGCGGCTGCGATGCTGTTGTTCCCGAATCGTGTTTGAGCCGTGCCGCTTCAACCGATGCGCCGCTTCGGACGAGGAAAGGCCTGAATGAAGGTCCACCGCGAGCTCTTTGGCCGTTGCGTCAGCATTAAGAAGATGCCACATCGGGGTGGGCTTTTCTTGGGACAGGCCGGGCATCAAGATCCAGAGTTCAAGAACGGAACCACGCGACGGGGCTGTCGCGAGTTGTGGAACAAGAGCCGACGGCTTAATTCAAAATAATTCCTGCAGCGCGCGAGCGAGACAGTGAGTGCCGCGCGGTGCCTTGACCTTGAGATGAGAGCCAGGAACTCGGTGCTGAATCTGGAAACCCGGATTTCCGTGTGCGTCGAAGCCGATATCCAGATCCGCCACATACACGTTGCGATTGAATTTATTCAGCGTATCCCAATCCAGGGTCGAGTAATTTTCTCCGGGAAGAATATCCTTATCGGTCGCGTGAAAAGTGATTTTCCAGCGTCCCTGTTCGTCCTGAAAGGCGTGGGCTCGGGCAGGGCCCCAGGAGAGTCGATAAGTTTTGCGGATTTCGTCACCAATATCCAGGAGGTCACGCCCTCCCGGCTTCATAAGCGGTTTGAACGGCCCTTTCATCGTGTCACTGATCAGAACGTGGATGCCATAGCGGTCGGTCGAAAAATCTCCACCGCTGACCAGCATGAAATACTGTCGCTGTCCGGTAACGGGGTTATCAAATGCCGTTACTCGGGGGCCTTCCATCAGGATGCTGCTCTCCGCCGGAGTCGGGCCATCAGTCCGGACGAGAGAGGGAAAGGGCTTCGTCTCGTCAATATGGAACATCTTGACTTCGCTTGCGTCGTCGGCAGCCTTGAACGGAGAAACCATTTCACGGCAGAAAGGTTCCGTGATCGGCATGCCTATCCCCGTCAGACGGGAAATCATTTCATAGCAAAGCACGGGGCGTCCGCCGCGTGTACTGAATTCACCCGGCTTGCTGAGGATGAGATTGCCCCGTCCATCGGTAATGACATGGCGGCCATAAGTGTGTCCCTGCCAGTTCTCAGTTGACATGGTCGTTTCGCCAAAGAGCGGTTTAGGCAACTGGACCAGCTTGCCGTCGCGACTCTTCACGAATGCATAGGAGCGGCGCGCTTTATTGTCCGCCGGGAAACGGGCGTATTTTCTCCCACCAGTCGGGTTTATTACGCCACCATAAAAGACATCGAGAACGCCATTCTCGAGAAAACTCTGGATCCGCGTGCCATCATCGAGAAGGATGTCGATCTCATTTCCGTTCCGCAGGATTTCTTTTATTCCGGATTCTTCTTTCGGAAACTCTTTGAAAAAGTTTGTCTTTTCATCAAAGGAGAATTTGTATTTGTTGACGTCCCAAATGGCTTCTTGCCCGCGGAGCGCGGTTTTCCCGTCGGAATAGTAAAACGGAAGCTCTTCGACCTTGTATTTTCCACCCCGGAGAAAGTCGTCCATAGATTTGAAGATGAGGACGCGTTTTCCGGTCCCGTAAACTGTTACGCTGCCGTCCGGGCGAATGCGAACGAACGGGTCGGCCGTCGGAACCATGTACCGCTTATCCTGTCCGACGCGAAGCCACTTGCCCGTGACTTGCTTGAGGTTGGCAAAAGGATGGAGCTTTGTTGAAGCGTATTTAATGTCGAGCTTCTCATTGGCCCCTGTCGAAAACGCGAGCGCGATGGAAGCCGCAAGAGTGATCATCAAAATGTTACGAAAAATGCGCATCACTTTCTATTCGGGTCATTAATAAAATTCCTTTATAACTAAAGCTCTTCAGTTGAATGCTCTTTTTGCCCGATAAAATGTAGATGGGTGTCACTTTGATACTCTTACTCATTTTAGAAGCTTGGCTCGGGTTCGGGAGCGGCGCGCTCGAAGCCGCGCAACCGGCAAATTGCCTGACAGGCTTCGTTGCGGCCGAAATCCGTAAAAACCCGGATTTCAAGAAAACACCGGTGTTTAAAGCTGAGATCAATCGTTTGATGAAGGCCGCGACAGGAAGCGGCCCCAAGGCGGTATTGGCGGGTCGCAAAGCCCAGGAGCTCCTCGGGCTCGATGACACGAACTGGACCTATTATTCTGCGCTCTACAAACGAAACGCCTCCCGAAACGATGGCGCCGCGCCCGTCGTACGGCTTTTTGAGGAAGGAATCGATACCGCCGGGAAGACGATTGTTTATCCCACGTCTATCGCGCCCGCAGCTCTTTTGAAGCACTTGCGCAAGCACGAGTACGTTAACCTCGCCAAAAAGTCTGAAGGGTACGGTTCGGCAGCAAAGAATGCCGCGCTCTGGATTAAGAAGATGCAGGCCGGAAGCGGTTCTTCGCTCACCCGGACGAGCTACCTGAGCCGAAGGCTTGGGATACCCGAAGCGCAGGTCAGAATCGGCGCCAAAGGGACGGACCTGCTTATTGACGTTCCTCATCCGGTTACCGGAAAAGTCGTTCAGATCCCGATTGTCGAGGCGCAGATCCTTCAGTCCATTCTCGACAGGAAGAACGACACCTTCGGGTTAGTCATTTTCCACGACATCCTGAGTTCCGAAACAAAGGAATCCATCCGCAAGATGTGGAAAAAACCTTCGCTCCTTGACCCTCGAAAAACCTACGAGGAGCTGATCGCAGAAACTCCCGGTCTGGAGCGCTTTCGCGAAACGATGCAGTCCCATATCCCCACGCTGGACGAAGCCGGACAGATCACGTTCGAGCGGGAAGCTCCGGGCGGGCACGCGCTTTTCGCGATTGACGCGCTTCGCGCGGCTTACAAACCG
>DATDSK010000184.1:0-17093 GCA_035291325.1 Bdellovibrionota bacterium
TGCGCTGACTTTGGCGTTATCCACCCTCGTTGTGAAGACAATGTTAATGGCGCCGTTTGAAACATTCACCGGGAAGGTAAGGTTATAAGGAGCATTCCTTCCGACTCTGGCGAAAATATCGAGGCCGCTGACGACCCTCGTCCCATTAATCGAGACGTCGAATACGCGTCTGCCGGCGGCGGTCCAGTAGAGTTCGGCGAACCGCAACATCACGCTGTAACCGCCATTATCCACCGGGATCGTATAGGAGAAGTTTCCGTAACGCTCACTTTGGTAGAGCGTTGGGCTTGACGTTCCGTTTATGGTGTTGGTGAAAACTGCGGTCCTTCCACCGCTGAAATTCGCATCGGCCTTATACAGGATGCCGGAACCATAGTTATAGGCCGGGCCGCCAGCGTTGATCCCGAAGGTCGGTGTCGCTGAGGCTTGATTCGCGGCTAGGACGGAAATAAACAAAAAAATTGTACAAAAACTCGATAAAACGCGTAAAAAGGTAAAACCCATACGTTCCCCCCGATTCAAGTTAGATATTCTTATAATTGTAGTACGAAATTTTTAAAAATACAGTGTGTCGTTTTGGACAGCACAGGACTCCGATGGGCACTTTTTACCTATGAATGAGCGTTAATTTCTTGTCGGCTTCGGGTTCTCGCGCTATTCATGTGGAAATACAGCCGTTTCGTATAAGCCAAGAATGGGCTTGGCGTTTCTACTAGGCACCGAAATGCCTATCTACAAGGCGGGAATATGTCTCAAAAGTTCGTATTTTTCTTATTTTTTCTCCTTACTATCGTAAATGGTATCTTCGTTTCAGTTCTTCCGGCTGCGGAGTTGGCGCCGGTTTTCGAGCAATTGAAACAAAGCGCCGTCAGTTATGAGAACAACGGGGCGATCTGCGAGCAGGTCACGAGGCTTAAGCTGCAGGAGCGTTTTCCTGAGCGGGGTTTCAGAGTCGAGACCGGAATCGTTTACGGCGAAGACCGGCGGACGATCGGTGAACTCGATGTTGTCGTGTTCAGGAAATCGGACGATCAGGCCATTCTCATTGCCGAGGTGAAGTGTTGGAAGAATCTCCGTAGTGCCATAAAAAAAGCGCACGACCAGAGGGCCCGGTTCCAGGGCGTAATTCAGCAGGGCTTGCCGGTTGATTTTCGTTCGGCAAAGGACCGATTTGATCTAAACCAGTTTTCGGGCTCACCCGAATTTATCGCCGTATCTCAAAAAGGCGGTGAAAGCGCCGGCTTCGACATGGGCCTGGATTTCACCCTCGAGGAGCTGATGACTCTTCGATCCTGGTTGCTTAGGTGTCAGGCCAACCGTGAATGCGCGAGCGAGTAGCGTAGACTTGCATCGGTGTTGCATGCTGTAGCGATGCATGAGGGTTGCTCAGGGACTTCTCGCGGCCGCGGCGGTCTGGTTATCGCGCGGCCTGATCAGGAAAACGGCCAGCCGACGCTGGGACCTCAGTTCCAAGGTGGTTCTGATTTCGGGGGGCTCGCGTGGACTTGGTTTGGCGCTGGCGCGACGCTTTTCGAGGCTTGGCGCTCTTCCGGCGATTTGCGCGAGAAACGAAGAGTCGCTCAGTCTTATCAAGCAGGAATTCGAGGCGCAGGGCAAGCCGATCCATGTGTTTGCTTGCGATGTGAGTGATCCTGAACGTGTTCGTGCCTGGATCAGTTCCGTAATCGAGCGGTTTGGCCGTATCGATATTCTGGTAAACAACGCCGGCATTATCCAAGTCGGGCCGGCGAGCGCGATGAGACCCGATGATTTTCACGCGGCGATCGACACGATATTTTACGGCACTGTCAACTCGACCCGTGAGGCTTTGCCCGAGCTGACGAAAGGCAGGGGCCGGATCATCAATATTACCTCAATCGGCGGAATCGTGGCGCTCCCGCATCTTCTTCCTTATACTTGCGCGAAGTTCGCGATGTCGGGGTTTTCTCTCGCGTTGGCCGCGGAGCTCAGGCATCGCGGTATTTTGGTCACGACAGTCGTGCCCGGTTTGATGCGAACAGGCTCTTATCTGAACGCTCTGTTTAAAGGCAGGCGTGAAGCGGAGTTCGATTGGTTTTCTTTGGCCGCGACCCTTCCCGGTGTTTCGATGAGTGCCGAAAGAGCCGTCAATAAGATCATCGAAGCCGCGCGCGAAGGCCGTCCGTTCGTGACGATTGGATTTCCGGCCAAGGTCCTTAGGCTGGTTCATGCGCTTCTTCCCGGCTTTTGGGTGCGATTCATGTCAGGTGTTGATCGGTGGCTTTTGCCGGAGAGTTCCGGGCCGACGGACAAACCGGGCAGGAACATTCTTGTTAGCGCGCGTCCGTTTTCCAGGCACCTCATGAAGCTTGGCCGAAAGGCCGCGCGACAGTATCGCCAGGCCGGCTAATCGAAAGGCTGATCAGCAGTCAGCAGTTTATTTTAGAATCAGCGGTGTCCGTTGCCGCGCGGTGACTCATCTGATCTTGCGAAAAGATACCCGCGACGTGATAGATCGGCATCACATAAGCGATTCCCATCCCGGGCGTATCCAGTTTACCGGCGGCAACGACCGCATCGAAAATTCTGGGAGTTTCGTTTTCGGTGCAAACAATCATGACGACTTCTTTTTCCGGAACAATGGCCAGCCCAAGCAGGCCGAGGCGTTCTCTCAAACCCATTCCGCGCGCGAAAAATACGGTCGCCCCCCCTGCTCCGGCCGCTATCGCGGCTTTTCCGATGCTGTCGCCTTTTCCACGTTGAATAATGCAGGTAATCAGCTGAAATTGAGCTTTGTTTTGGTCGTTCATTGAGAGAGCGCCTCCATTGATCGTTTTTCACATCGTTTGACGTATAATCCAAGCAGAAGAATGTTGAGGACCGGATAAGCCGAAGCGAGAGCCAGGATGCCGAATCCCTCGGCGAATCCAGTCGCGTGGCTTAAGGCGATCCCGATGGATATCTTCAAGGGCACGGTGACAGGTCCCGTGGTTACCGCGCCGCCATCCCAGGCGATGTTCACGTATTTTTCATCATTAAATAAGGTGAGCACGAAAAGGAGCACATAGGGTGGCAACAACAAATAGAGCAAGTCGACGTGGTATACGACCGAAACTATCCCGAGGCCCGCGCCGACTCCGACCCCGACGGCAACAGCCTGGCTGAATAACCACTTTTTAAAGGCGCCTTGAGTGACGTCTTCGACCTGCTGTCCAAGCAGATTGAAGGCGGGTTCCGCGAGTGTCGCTCCGTATCCGAGGATGACGCCGAATAGAACGACAATGATTTTTCCAAGCTCGATCGGATAGAGCGCGTCTATCGGAGGATGGAACGAGAGCGGGAGCCGTTGGCCAACCTGATTGCCGAGTTCGGCCAACCCGAGGGAAAGACCAAAGTTGAACAGGAACAATCCCGATATCGCGAAAATTCCCGCTAGAACAAGTTGCGGCTTCGGTACGCCCTCTTCCTTTAAAACAAACCTGAGGAATGCGTAAAGAAAGACGAAGATGGGCCCTATTGCGCGAATCCCCAATGCGAACGATTCGAAAGCGATCGCGGCAATTCCGGGAGTCTCCGAGCCTTGCTTTTGTACGCTTTGTGAAACAGCGGTGAAATCAGCGCCAACCGAAATGGCATACGTAAGCAGAATGACCGCGCTGATGGGAACGATCGAAATCAGCCCCACCATCCCGAAGCCGGCCATTCCGGTATCTGAACGTCCGGTCGCGCGACAAACGCCGAGTCCGAGTGAGAGGACGAGCGGGCACAGAACGGGTCCTACGATGACGGCGCCGGTGTCCCAAGCGAGGCCGATCGCGGTGGATAGGTTTGGGTCGCGAGCGGCAATCAGGGTTGCGCTTAGGCAAATACCGATCAAAGGCAGGACCAGCGGTTTCAGGCTCCAGCCATAGATGAATCTCAGTGTGCCGATCACGGCCGCAATGCCGACTCCAAGGGAGACCGCCGTGCTCAATAGAAGGGGGCTCTTCACGAGAAGCATATAAAGGAGCGGCGCCTTTTCTGGATCGACGCCAGCACCGGCGATCTGAAGGCTGCCAATGACGGGCTCACCGAAGGCCGCCAGATTGCCAAGCACGAATGCGAACAGGAGGACCGTTCCCATTTTGCAGCGCTTCGGCAGATTATCCCCGATGTTTTCGCCCATGGGGATGAGCCCGATCCGGATGCCCTCGAGAAAAAAGACTAGCCCCATGATGACCATCATTATTCCAGCGGTTATAACTCCGGCTTGTTTGATCGTGTAGCGGAGTGCGATCAGCTGGAATGCGACGAGATAAAGGCAGACCGGTGCGACCGTTATGATCTGTTCCTTGATTTGGTGCCATGAATACGGAAGAAGAATGGCCATTGCCTGCCGGAACGTCAGTTTGATTCTGGGCAACTCGGATGTCTGATTCATATGTCGTCTGATTATTCCATACAGGTCGGACGTTGCAAGATGGACAGGGCCGTCGCGAACGAAATATAGTTGAAACATGGCAAAAAAGGTCGTCGCATTCCTGGGAAGTCCCAGAAAAGGGGAGACGTTCAGCGCCCTCAAGGTGTTCGAAAGCAAGTTGCGCGAACGGGTAAAAGACCTCGACTTTGAAATCGTCCATCTCAGGGAGTTTCGGGTTGAATCCTGTCGGGGCTGCTTTCTTTGTCTGACCAAGGGCGAAGAGCTTTGCCCTCATAAAGATGATTTCACGTCTCTCGTTCGCAATATGAATGAGGCTGATGGTGTTGTTTTCGCGACTCCCAATTACTCTTTACAGGTGACTGGGACCCTAAAGATTTTTCTCGACCGATGTGCCCATATTTTTCATCGCCCCCGCTATTTCGAGAAAGCCTTTACGGCTATCGTGACCCAAGGTGTGATTGGCGCCGGGGATATTGTCAAATATCTGGAAACGGTGGCGCGATATTGGGGCTTCGGGGTCGTCAAAGGAGTCGGCCTGACGACGCTCACGCCACGGACGGCCGCCGAAGACGCTCAGATCGAGAAACGAATCGCGAGCGTCGCTGATCGGTTTCACCGGGCGCTCACCCACCCTGCGCAACGAAAGCCTTCCTGGTTCATGCTGGCGATCTTTCGACTATCGAGGTCCTCGCATGCGGCGGTTCCCAACGAAGAGTCGTGTGACTATCGCTATTTTCGGGACAAGGGCTGGTTTGAATCCGAATACTATTACCCGGTCCGTCTGAGTGTTTTCCGACGTTGGTTCGGGGCCGCGCTTGATCGTTTCGCAACGAAGCAGGCGCTCAAGCGTCACGCCGCGCTTCCACGCGGCACTCCACCACATCACTTTCCGGCGGCACAATGATTGCTCATTCTCAAGTCCATGCAATCAGCTTGGACTGGTTCTGTTGGCCCGCTCCGCACAAAGGCTCGTCAATTTCCGAAAAACAAGCTGTTTGATGTCGTGATCATCGGTTGCGGCATCTCCGGACTGACCGCGGCATTGCTCCTGAAAAAGGCTGGCCGCACTGTTGCGGTCATCGACAAAGCATCGGTCGGCAGCGGGGAGTCAGGTCACACGACCGCGCATATCACAGAACTCATTGACAGCGGGTACCACGAGCTCATCAGCCATTTCGGGGAGAACGGCGCGCGCATGGCACGAGAGAGCAGTCGCGCGGCAATTGATCAGATCGCCAGAAATGTTCATGAGCATGGCATCGATTGTTACTTCAGCAGGGTGCCGGCATATATTTACTGCGAATCAAAAAAGCAGCGCCAAGAACTAGAGCGCGAGTTGGAGGCGCTCCACCGCGTGGGAATCAAGAGCGCCAAGCTGGTTCAAGACGTGCCCTTGCCTTTTCGAACGTTTGCCGGCGTTCGTGTGCCGGATCAGGCGCAATTTCATCCGGCGCTCTATTACAAGGGTTTGGCTGAAGCGATAGAGCGCGATGGCTGCTCCATTTTTGAGAACACATTTGCCCGGAATGTTTCGGACGGCAATCTCTGCTCAGTGGATACTGATCGTGGAGACATCCGGGCCCGGCGTGTACTGGTCCTTACGGATACGCCGATGAGCACCCGCTTTCTGATGCATACGAAAATCGCCAATTATCGCACCTATGCCCTGGCGGCGACTTACACGGAATCCGTGGCACCCGGCCTCTTCTGGGACACCGCTGATCCGTACCACTATACTCGAACTCAGGAAATGCCGGATGGAACCTCGCTTTTGATAATCGGAGGCGAGGATCATAAAACCGGCATGAAACGCGACACGAACGAATCATTCGACAAGCTGGAGAGATGGTCGCGAGAAAGATTTTCAATCAGAAACGTGCGCTATCACTGGTCCGGTCAGATCGTGGAGCCGGTAGATGGTCTCCCTTTCATCGGGCGAAGCCCTCTTTCACGCAACGTCTACCTGGCCACCGGCTATAGCGGAAACGGAATGACCTTTGGAACTCTGGCCGGAATGATTCTTTCCGACCAGGTATTGGAACAAGAAAACAGCTGGTCTGCGCTGTATGATGCCAGCCGGGTAAAAGTCTTCGGGTCCGCGACGACGTTCGTCAGCGAGAACAAGGATTTCCCCCTTTGTCTCTTTCGTGATCGAGTCTCTCCGCCTGAAGTAACCTCGCTCGAGGAAATTCCGTCCGCAGAGGGGCGCATCGCGAAAGTGAATGGGGAACGTCTCGCCGTCTTTCGCGACTCCCGGGGTGAATTGCATGCCGTTTCCCCAGCCTGCACACATCTGGGCTGTCATGTGCGCTTCAACAAGGCCGAGGAGAGCTGGGATTGCCCGTGTCATGGTTCCCGGTTCGGGATAAACGGGGAAGTCCTTCACGGACCCGCCGTCTCGGCGCTGCGGAAGGTTGATGTGCCCGAAGAAAGCCGAAAAGCCAAGCCAAAGAAAACGGCGGCATAATTACAAATTGTAATCAGAATTCATCGCTCTTCCGTGTTCGGGCTTGAGGCCCTTATCTCAGCCGCGCTAAGAACGGGGCAACACTTTGGAGGTGTTTATGAAAACTACCGTGCTGATGCTCGCCACTTTGATTTTCCCGGTTGCCACCGCGATGGCTCAGGACCCGAACGGTTTCATGCGCGTCAATTACGACTGCGACTCGGTCAGTAATTGCGCTTGTTATGAGGCCTGCACTTCGGTTTGTCGCATCGTCAATGGCGTACAGGTTTGTGATGAGAGCTGCACGACGATTTGCGATTACGCTAAGGAATAATTCCCCTTCGGTGTGGTTCTTGGCCAAAGATGGTCCTGGAGAGAACGCCAAAGCCGGACGGCCATCAATTGCCTGTTCATGCTTCTTTTCCGGCTGTGCTGATGGTACAAAATTTCCTGAATGACAGCGCTTCAAAAAGCAGAGGGTCTTTCAGGTAGCCTGATTGGACTTGGGCCATTGATCTTGGTGTTTGCCACGGTTGATTTGGTTCCGGGACAGGCAAACCGCTTTTGGCTTTCGGCCCTGGCGTGCCTCGTGATCAGCTTTTCCGGGTTCTTACTTGAGAGATTACCGAAATATTCGAGGGCTATCGGTACGATTGGTACCGCATTCCTGCTCGCGGTACTCTCCAGCCGCATCGTGGACTCGCCGACGATTGCCCTTTTGTGGATGATCGCGAGCGCAGTTTTGCTCCGTATTTTGTTCGGTTCTGGCAGCATTGAGTCACTTGTCTTGCTCGATTCGAAAAAGCGAACTTCACCTTTGGCGTCTTTGCGGCTCTGCGCATGGCTGGCCATCGTAACCTGGTTTTCCGCCGCGATCATGGGCGTTCGTCACGTTTACGCGGAGAAGATATGGCTGGCGGTCATGCTATCCGTCGGATTTTCGTTTTTTCTGGCCGTCAGATGGGCATTTTCCGAAAAACGAACGCAGATGGCGAATTTTTCGTGGCTGGCATTTTCCTTAGCCGTTTTATTGGTGTCGGCGGTCTCGTTTCACATTTCAAAGAGTCTTCTGGCGACTGTATGGATGCTGTTTCCGTTTTCGGTGCTGTTCCTCGCTACCGAGCGGCATGAAAACGTCGTTGGCTCGCTTGGAGAATTGATTTTGGAGCATCCGGCGCGATTGCTGGTGCTCAGCTTTGTTGGCCTGTCCGTATTGGGATCGATTCTTCTTTCGCTTCCCGCGGCATCCTTGGTCCAGGTTCCGATTTCGTATGTTGATGCGGTCTTCACCGCGGTCAGTGCGGTTTGCGTTACTGGCTTGACCGTCCTCGATACGCCGACTGTTTTCAGCTTTTTCGGGCAATTCTCGATCATTGTGCTGATTCAGGTCGGCGCGATCGGAATCATGACGTTTTACACAGCGGCTTTTGCGCTATTCCGACGGCGATTCAGTGTTAAGCATGAGCGCGCAATGTTGGAGGTTTTTGGGCGGGAAAGAAGGGGGGAAGTGGTTTCTGCCATAAAAACGGTTTTGAAGGTAACCTTTGCTTCCGAGGTGATCGGCGCCGCGCTCCTGGCGTTCTTCTTCGCGCAAGCCGGCGATGATCTGTCCACTGCGCTTTGGCGGGGTATTTTCACTTCTATTTCGGCTTTTTGTAACGCAGGATTTGCACTCCAAACGGCCAGCCTCATGCCGTACAACCAGAATTTTGGAATCCTGACAACAGTGGCTACCTTGATTGTGCTCGGAGGACTTTCGCCCGCCGTTGTCGTGGCGCTCCCCGATCTGATTCGCAAAAGACATCTGCCCGTTCAGGTCAAGGTCATTGTTTGGGCTTCCGGCCTTTTGCTGATCGCTGGCATGCTCGTCTTCCTTGCCTTCGAATGGGCGAACACCCTTACGGGAATGCCATTTGCGCATAAGCTCTTGAACTCCTGGTTTCAATCGGTGACCGCAAGAACCGCGGGCTTCAATTCTCTCGACATCGCGGCCTTACACCCGGCAACGACCACGCTCATGATCATTCTGATGTTTATCGGTGGGAGTCCGGGCGGTACCGCGGGGGGAATCAAGGTGACAACCGTCGTTTTGCTGTTCATGGCGACCTTTGGCGTGTTTCGCGGATTCCCCCGGGTCAATATTCTAGGACGACATATCTCGCACACCAGTGTTTACAGATCGATTGCGGTAATGACCGCGAGTGTATTCGTGGGTGGCGTCGTATTCATCTCACTTCTTGTTACGCAACAGGTTGGAGCGGCTTCGCTGCTGTTCGAGACGGTCTCGGCACTGGGAACGGTTGGGCTTTCGGTCGGCGCAACCGCTGAGTTGGATGCGATCGGAAAAATTATTGTTATGATTTGTATGTTGTTCGGAAGAGTTGGGCCGCTCACAGTCCTTCTGACGCTTGCTTCGCCCAAGCAGGAAGCTAGCGTTTGGTTGCCGAAAGAGGAAGTCACCGTAGGTTGATTGGAGGAAAGATATGAGGAGCCAGGTAATCGTTGTTGGTCTCGGTCAGTTTGGAATGGCTCTGACGAAGTCGTTGTCACAACGCGGTTCAGAGGTCATCGGGGTCGATAAGGATGAGGATAAGGTTCAAATTGCCTCCGCTTTCGCGGCCGAGGCGATCCGAATGGATGCGACCGATGAGTCAGCGTTGGCCAGGCTGGAACCGGCGAAACGGGATGTTTGCGTCTGCGCGACCGGGGATCAGTCGAGAGAGGCCGCTATCATATGCACGGCCCTTCTAAAACAGCTTGGGGCAAGGCGGATTATATCCAGGGCAAACGACGATTTGCATAAAAGGATTCTGCAGCTCGTCGGTGCCGACGAGATCGTAAATCCTGAATGGGCTTTTGGGGAGCGCTTTTCGAATCGTATTGTTTACAAAAAAGTGCTTGATGAAATGTCCCTTGGAGCTGATTTGGTGATCACAGAATTCAGCATTCCCGAGGTGTTCGTCGGCAAGACCCTGATTCAGCTGGATCTGCGACCGCGTTACGGAATGATCGTCGTCGCGATCAGGCGAGGGGCGGCTGGAACCGTTCAACTGCCTGATCCTAACGATGTCTTATCCGCCGAGGATATTTTGGTCGTCGTTTCCAAAGAGGGCGCGGTCGCCCGTGTTATGGCCAGGTCTTAAGGGATTGAGGTGGGTGTTCATTCATGAATCTTTCGCGCGACATTAAAGTTGGTCTGGCTTTACTCCTGGGACTGAATCTGATGACGGCATTCTCGTCAATTTCGGTTCTTGAGCGAATGGAGCCGGCAATCGAAACAGTCCTCAAGGAGAACGTTCGTTCACTTGAGATGGTCGAGGAAATGTTTTCAGCGCTATTTGTCCCGGCCCAGCCGGTGCGCGATACTGCGTCCAAGAAGCAGCGGTTTACCGCCGCGCTCAAGCAGGCGCGAGAGAGTGCCACAGAGGAACAGGAGCCTGTCATCATTGCCGCGATAGAATCGGCGGCGGAACAGGCCTTCGGGGGCGACGTAAGCGCGATCAAGTCGGTCGTGGGTAATCTTCAGCAGCTCGGCGAGGTGAATCGAAATGCCATGAAGCGAGCTGAAGAACGGGCAAGGCGGCTTCGGCTGGCGGGAGCTTGGGCCATGGCCATGCTCGGTCTGATGGCATTTTTGTCCGGTCTATTCGTATTTAGCCGCTTCGGAAAGCGGATTGTATATCCGGTCCAGGAGCTCGTCGCGGTAGCAACCGCCTGGAAAGAAGGAAATCGACAGCGGCGTTACCATTCGCCGGCCGCCTCAAGAGAACTCGAAGAAATCGGAAAGGTTTTGAACGCAGTCCTTGATGAATCCATGGATCGAGAGTTTGAGAATCGCCGTGAGTTGCCGCAAGACTGTGCTCCCCTGAAGGAGCGGGAAATCATCGGTGGACTCCTCGAGTCCATTTCGGCGCCCAGCTTCGTCGTTTCCTCTAACGGTGTTTTGTTATCAGCAAACGCCGAAGGAATAAGAAGATTGAGCAAACAAGATGGAACCGAGATTCGCGAGCAGCTCGCGCTTGCGCCCAAAGGTCAGGGGCACAGGTCGCTGAGCAGGGCCGCGCCGATCGGAAATTCCGGATACTGGATTTGCGAACTGAAGCCTGAGGTAGAACGGGCGAAATAGAATTGCCGCACTAGAGCTGAGACCCGTTCTCGAGGGAGCAGCTGTAAAAGTGAGTTTCGGTGTATTGAGCGGTTTTTCGGATGAAGAAAACCGCTGCGGGCGTCTGCCCCTGGAGCAGCTTTTCCGTGAACCGGATTTCAAGACTTTGATCGGAACTCACGCAAGGAATGGCGGCATCGGGTGTACATTGAACTCGTCCGATCTTTTCCGATCGAAATTCCAACACGTCTTCCTGCACGGACGCACTGACTTCAAACCCGAAACGGTCCCCATCGCCATCAACCGGGGTGCAGAGAAAAAGAAAGGCGAGAAGCGCATGCATTCTGCGAGTTTCGGAGATTCCGCTTCAAGAGTCAAGCCCAGAGGTCTTACCCGCAAGATGCTTGGTTGAATCACTGAAAGCTGGGTGTAGTAGAGAATAATCAACGTACCTGACGAGATTACGGCGAAACAGAGCGCAGTCAGGCTGAACAGGAACCTTTGCATAGGGGGCCGGAGAGCGGCGGTGTCAGTACCGCAATAACAAAGGTGATCGCCGTCAGAAATGCCGTAGTCGCCGCGACGTAAAACCCGAACCGGGTCTTCGGTTCGGGACTGTGAAAGGAAGTTGTATTCATGAATTTGCTCCGTAGAGATCTATGGGCACTCTCAATCTTTTGAACAGCTGCCGCCGACAGCTTTGCCCGTATCGTCGAAAACACCAAAACAAGTATAGCCGGAAAGCGGTGCCGGTATGACCTGAACAGTGGCCGAATTTCCAGCTTTTGATGGTGAACAACCCGCAAACACGAGGATGAATAAAAACGCAAGCTTCACGCGGTTTGTGTCTTGATGAACCGGTTTGATGAATTGCCTCGGTTCGATTTTGTGTTTCGGTCTTCGCACTGGAACCTCCCAAAAAATGTGATGCATATAACGAAGAGGTGTTTTATTCAAATGGGAATATGAGAAGCAGCGTTTCACCTCACGATTTCAAACACACTTATGGGAGCCGCCGTTCGGATCGGCTCCAGATTCTGACGTGACCCGCGAATGCGTCTCTGTGTTTTCGAAGTCTCAGCGGCCCAGCGAAGCCTTTCGAATGGAGCACGATGCAAGCAGGCATTATTCGGAACACTCAATAGGAACCTTGATCACGATTTTCTTCACGGTAGCGGGTTGATCTCCGGTCATCAATAAGGGGGTATGTGCATCCTGCGGATAGAACACGGCGAACGCGCCTGGAACAAGGCGCAGCTCGGCCCCGGGAATTTCGCTGTCTTGGAAAAAGAATTCCACGTCACGCTCGCGAAGGTATGCGTCGGAGCTTTGACACAATTCTCGGGGCTGACAAAGAATGATTTCCTCTCCTTCGAGTACGATCTGAACGTCAATGAATTGATTGTGCGCTTCTGGTTTCGCGCCTGACTTAGGACGGGTTTGGCTGGAGGCGATGCGGCCGAATATTCCGGAGTGACTGATTTGATACTCGCCCTCTTGAAAATCGGGCGAGAGCGATTTTAGGAAGCGCTCGATCTCCTTCCAAACGGGTGAATGAAAGTAGACGGACCAGTTTTTTTGGAGATCGTGGATCATGATCTACTTATAGCGAGCCGGGAAGTTTTGGGAAAGGAGTGTTTCACGGCAGGTGCGAGTTCGAGTAGAATGCATCGTATGGAAGTATCAATCTGGGTATTTCAAGGCCTTCTCTGCCGAAGAAATCGAGTTTGCCTATCCGTCGCAGACGATATTCGTGCAGAAAGAGTCGGCGCCCAAGAGCTAACCTTGAAGAACCGCAGTCAGCGATCGAATCGATGCGGCCATTTAATGGGCTGCGGCCGCACTGCTTGCGTCCTGATACGGATATTTCATGGCGCGCCGTTGCGAGTCGTGTTCGATTTCCCGTTTGATTCGAGATCCTGCTTCAATGGCGCTTTGAGCTGTTGAGAGGTCGTCCCTGGGGACAGACTTACGACACGCGCCGAACATCTTTGATACCAGTTTGCCGGTACGAATATTCCAAGTGGGGCTGGAGAACGGACCCGTGCTCTTCGGTATTTCGAGTGCGGGCACGGAAGCACCAATCCACATGGGAACACCGATTGCCGTGTAAAAGGCCGTTCCGAAACCAGCAAGGATGTTTTCATAATCCTGCGTGCTGGTTTTAAAGGCAGCCTTGTTCATCTCGGTCAACTGGTCATAGACTTTCTCTGACTCGATGCGAATCTTGTCCTTTGTTTGACGATCTTTGGCGATCCAGTAACTCTTATCGAGCGAATCAAATCTTTGTTGCAGGCGATCATATTCGTCTTGAAGCCCCTGGTGGGCCGCTTTGCGTTCCCTGACCTTTTTTGCAATCGCGCTTTCTTCGGTACGCGAAACATTGCCGCTCAGAACGGCACGGCAAGTCTCTTCTACACCGGAGTTGGGTACCCGCAGGTTGCCGTATAGATTCATGTCGCGAAGGGCTTCCTTGATCATCACAGCTTCAATCTCTGAGTCATCGAGGAGATCCAGAAGCTGCTCTTGAAAATAGGCCTGACCGTTTTCGAAATAGGCAATTTGGTATTGGGTTTCCGGCTTCGCAGAAGTGGCGTCCCTTAACTGCGGCAATGGGAATCGCGTCAGATTGAACGAATGATTATTCAAAACCTTCAAAACCCCTTCTCTTAAACTGGCTTCAATCTTGGAAAGATCTCCAACATCGAGACGCTCGCGCAGGTTCTGAGTAATTCTCCTATATCGTTTATTTTCGCTTAGGGGCTGTACCAAGTGCTTCGTGCAAGGTTTGGCACTCAACAGTTCAGCGAGTTTTTCTGGAGTTGCCTTTAAATACGGTTCAGCGACATTCTCTTTGAAAACATCTGCGAAATGGAAATTCCCAAATCGGTCAATGACACCCTGGCTTCCGCCGTCGGACCCGCCGGCAGCAGCCACGACGGGAGCAAATAGCATCATCCCTGATAAAAACGCCAAAGAGACGATGCGCCTCCTTTTTAAAATACCGCTTGTGTGATCCATGTTACCTCCTCATCGCAGCACGACGCGTGCCAGCCAATCATATTAAATCCTGTCTCATTTCAGCGTGTTAGCGGGACTTTGTTTTCTTCCTCGTCTCGGACTTGCCAACTGTCGAAGGCTTCGACAGTTGGCCTCCGTTTCCTGGGGATGCTTCATGGCCCCGTTAAATAGAAAATACCTGAGTACTCTGTTTCGAAATAGATGAATGTAATTAGTTTTAACCTTATAACTATGATTTTTGTGAACCAGTTCCGATAAGATAGTGAAACTATGAAGGAACGAATTTTTGATTATCAATCTTACAAAGTTTATCTGAATGACCTGATTCGTTCGCGTCCAGCGCGAGGGCGGGGAATGAAAACAGCACTGGCCTCGGCTGCGCAATGCCAGACAACCTACGTCTCCATGGTTCTACAAGGTGAACGGCATTTCAGCTTGGAGCAAGCCGAAGCCATCAATCAATTTCTTCAACACTCAGTAGAAGAAGCCCGGTTTTTTATTCTCTTGGTTTCTCGCGAACGCGCGGGAACGCCCGCTTTAAGGCATCGCCTCGAGAGAGAGATCAAAATTGAAATTGATAAATATCACGATCTGAAACACCGGCTCAAAGCCAAAAAGGAAACCTTGAGTCCTGAAGTGCAGGCCACCTATTATCGGACCTGGTACAATACGGCCGTACATGTCTGCCTCACCGTCGCGAAAATGCGTACCAAAGAATCCATTTCCAAGGCGCTTGGGATTCCAGTCCAACAGGTATCAGAGGCTTTGGAATTTCTGGTCTCGGTCGGCTTGGCTGAAAAACGCGCGCAAGAATATTTTACCGGCGAAAATGTGGTATTCGTGGGTAGGGATTCACCCTTTCTTACTCACCACCATATCAATTGGCGGCAGCAAGCCATACGTTCGATTGAGCTGAACCGAGAGCGCGACGTCCATTATTCCGGTGTGGTTTCACTCAGGGCGGAAGATTCTGAGAAACTGCGAAATCTTTTTCTGAAAAGCATCGAAGAGGCACGTGCAATCTGGAAGAACTCGACCAATGAGGAGGGCCTTCATGCGATATGTGTCGATTTTTTCAGAATATCGCAAGTCTGATTTCAGCGAGATCCGTGAACCTTGCCCTGCGCCGCCACCGCGTGGCGCGCGAGAATTTCGGTGAGTTTTTCGGCCTTTGTGAAGTTCCGCTTTGAGCAAGACTCCTTGCCAGAGGGGAGTATCCTGCACTCTTCGGCTGCCAAGGGAAATGTCGGGACTCGTCTTGTTCCAACTATGAGTTCGTACTCCGGGCTTTCGCTTTGAGCCGTCAGAATCTCGGGCGGCGCGAGCGAGAATCTGAGCTCGTTTGCGAGCTTTGCGATTTCCCTGCAGTTCTCTTTTCCGGGCTGAACGCGCTTTATTTCCTTGTTCCGCTTGAACCGAAGCGTGCAGCCGGAATAATTTTGCGAAACCATCGAGATCGTCCAAACCGTGCGATCGTCGAAATGCGCCCGAAGCGATATTTCAAGGGAAGAGGCAAAGCAGCTCGAAATTCCCGCAATTTTGAAAAAGACGATGAGCGCCAAGGTGGAGAGGAGCTTCATTTTCGTGGCGCTCCGCAGGTGTTTTCTCGAGCGATGGGATCGGTTTGGAAGAGGCATTCCATAATCTGGCCAACGGGCCCATGGAGCTCGTCAACGTCGCTCCTGCAGTTGAACTCGTGGCTCTTGAGATCATGAGCGTATCTGGTCTGGAAGGCGACCGCGAAAATTTCGTCAAACCATTTTCCCAAGCACGGGTCTTTTTTGTGCTTTTCGCGGTAAGCGGCGGCGGCTTTTTCCACTCGGGGGCGAATGCACTCGGCGAAATCCTTGGAAATATAATTCTTGCTGTCGTCAAGCCGAAGTTCTTCAAAACGGCAAGCGTTATGAAGACGAAAATCGCGAGCCGGGGCGCGCGAGTGCTGGCAAAGATGTCCGAATTCGTGAATGAGTTCCCGCTCGATTTGCGAAAAATGGACGGATTTCAAGAGAATAGCCTCGCTGAAAACGAGAAGGAGTCGACGAAGCTTCCCAGTCGATGGGTCGAATTCATACTGACCGCCAGCATACCAGGAATCGATCGGTAGTCCTTTTACCAGAACCAAATTTACACTTTTCATCCACTTTTCACAGTTTGAGTCGTTTCCGCAGCAGCCATGGATGAAGTCTGGATCCCTGAGTTTCGAGTAAAATAGATCGGCGGTTCTCTTGAAGACGGCCCGGCGAAGCTTGGGAGAACGACTTCGTTCGAGCTGGGCCGAGGGAGCTCGTTCTATACAGCCACCTGAACCGTACTTGCGACATAGCGAGATGGCCTTTTTACAGAGTTTTGGAACGCTGAGCGGGTTACAGAAATCCTTTTGGTGGGCTTCAAAGGAGTCGTATTCGAAGGAGATTCGAGGCGAGGAGTGCGCCATCGAACAGGCGTTGGGAGAAGCCATCCCTCGAAGGGATTGCTCCAAAGCGTGAAGCTCATCTTCAAACGTCACTTCAATTTCGGCTGCAGGACTGCCCGTACTGATGCCCTGAAGCAACGCTAAAAGAATGAGAAGCATGGAGTACCCCGTGTTCTTCTCTATTCTAGCAAAACCAGAACGGAAGGAGAAGGGAGCCGGAGTTGGTCTGAAATAAACCGATTGCAAATCGAGGGCTTATGGGTAATTGACCGAATTTGGCGAGATATGGAACGATCGCGCGGATGCGTGTTGAAGGGCTGGTTGGTTTTACGCGACCCAGCTTTATTCGTTTCTATTCTATTCAGTTATGGTCTGCTCCAATTATTTGTCAGCAATTGAAAAAACCGGGGATGCTGTTAGGCTTACTCTAATCAAGGATGAGAAACACATGAAAGCAACCTGGATTATTTTGCCTCTTGTTTCGATATGCTTTGTTGCCTGCGGCAAGAAGAGCAACGAAATCAAATCGGTCACGGGCACCGCCTCGATCGTCCTTGGTGCGACGGGTACAGAAGCCCTAACGGTTCGAAATGCCGCGTTCAAGGCAAGCGCCGAAACGGATAGCGACTACCGCCTGGTGAGTTCCGAAACCTGGCTGCTTTCCCCCGACCAAGCGAAGATCACGTTCAGAAGAATTGATTTTGTTGCC
>DATDSK010000185.1:0-16290 GCA_035291325.1 Bdellovibrionota bacterium
CAACTTGATTTAGCGTAGTAGATAAGACAGGAAGGTTGATATGACAAAAGCCGATCTCATCAATATCATCGCGGAAAAAGCCCATCTCCAGCACAAGCAGGCGGAGCTCGTTTGCAACATGGTTTTTGATATGATGGGGGACGCATTGAAACGGGATGACCGCATTGAAATTCGCGGCTTTGGTTCATTCGTCAACCGCAGCTATGGCAGCTATCAGGGCCGCAACCCGAAAACGGGACAGATCGTGCAAGTGCCCCCGAAGCGAGTGCCTTTTTTCAAGGTCGGGAAAGAACTCAAGGAAATGGTCGATTACGACACGAATCGTAAAGTGGCCGATGCCGCCTCTGGCAGCACAACCTGACTTTTTGCCGAATCACCCAGTTCTGGATCGAATAAAATAAATCACGCCTACGGTTCCCGCGAAAACAAACCGGTACAGCAGGTACTGCGCGAATCCCTTACTCTGGACATTTCGCATGAAGCCGCCGATTGCAAGTAGACCTGAGAAAAAAGTCACGATCACGGCCATCGTGAAGGAGAGCCAGCTCAGATTCGCCATAGGTTGAGAAGCATGCAAATCGAGACCGCGAAGGTGCACTGCCGCGCTTCCGGCGAGGACCGGGAGAGCTGCGAAAAACGCGAATTTTGCGGCAGCTTCGCGATTATAATTCCGACCGAGCGCTCCGATCAGAGTTCCGACTTGCAGGCCGCATCCCGGGATGAGCAGTGCGATCTGAGTAACGCCGACGAGCAGGGCATCCAGGCTGTTCCAGTCTGCCATCGCCTTGTTCTTTCTGCTGAAGGAATCGACGAACCAGAGCGGAAGGCTGAAAACCGCAAGGCTGGCCGAAATCAAGAAAGGATTCCAGTTCATCTCCGAAATGGGGAGACGGAGATAATACCAGGCGACCGCAACCGGCAAACTCGTGAGAATGATGAAGATCGGCATCCGTTCGTCGATCATCATGGGCCGCTTGCGGAAGATGATGACTTGAAGAAAAGAGGAGGTCATCGCTGCCCAATCATGGCGAAAGTAGACCAACAATGCTAGGAAAGCGCCCAGTGTTAAAGCTCCGGCGAACGCGCCTTCCGGAGCATCCCAACCGATAATGTAGGGGACCAAGGCGTGGTGTGCGCTTGAGCTGATCGGTAAGAATTCAGTGAAACCATGAATGACGCTGTAGACGATGGTTTGAAACGTACTCATTGATTCATCTCTTTCTCAATAGTCGGATTTTCTGCAGTTTAACGGAGATTGAAATTGACCGCCCGCAAAATTTTTCGGAAATCTTTTCCATTGACCTTAACATGAAGGATCATGGATATACGATCCCTAAGGTCCGAATTGTCTCATGAGGTACGACATGCCCGAAATGAAATTCCTGGAGCTGGCGAAAAAGAACCGCGTTTTTCAATTTATGGCTTCGGTGAAAATGGCGGTTCCCCTGATGCTTGGACTTGCGGTGATCGTGGCGATCGGAACGGTCGTCGAGAGCCGCTATAACGCACAATTCGCCGGGATATTGGTCTATCGGAGCAGCTGGTTTGAGGCTTTGATGGTTCTGCTTTGGATCAATATTCTTTTCGCCACTCTTGCGAGGTTTCCGTTCAAGAAGAAGCACACCGGGTTTGTCATCACTCACATCGGTCTTCTTGCGCTTCTGGCAGGGGGAATGATCACCGGACGGTACGGCATCGACGGTCAACTCCGGATCGTCGAGGGACAGTCGGGCAACCGCGTTGTTTTGCCCGAGCTGACGCTCGAAGTAGGCGATCTCAGCCAGCACACCATCGCAAGTTATCCGATCAAGCGCGGGGTCGAGATGCGCACGGGTTCGGGGCTCCAGTTTTCGGGTCTGAAAAAAGCGGGCCTCGTGGTCGAGAAGTTTCTCCCGTTCGTGTTCCGGGAACAATCTTACATGAGCGCTCCCGCCAGTTCCGATATCCGCGATGTCGCCGTAAATTTTTCGCTTAAAGGGCCGATGTTCGGCCCGGCGGGTGATTGGCTCCATTCCAAGGACCGACCCGAGGGACAGATGGGACCGACCCTGTTTCGACTCGTTGTTGACGGCCCCGCCGGCGCTCCGAATTCAAAGATCGTGAAAGAACGAGTAGACCCTCGCATGCCGCCGAAAGGTGAGCAGGGCGGCGGAAGCGGAGCCCTGCTGATCGTAAAGGACACGTCGGGAGCCGAGCTTGCCAAAATCAGCCTTTCCGATCTGAAGAGAAAGTCGCGTTCGGTAAAGGGGGTGACTATCTCCCTCGTGAAGACTTACGAACAGGCCGTCGTTGCTGAAAACCAACTCGTGGATCAGGGCGGCAAGGGGGTCAATCCCGCAATTGAGCTGAAGCTCCAGCAAGGCCGGGACGGCAAACCCGTGCGCGAGATCTCGTTTGCCAATTATCCCGACTTTTCGCTGAATGGCGGAGCCAGTCTGGGGGTTTTATTCCAGTATGTTCCGGGAAACGAGTTGTCCGAAACGCAGATCGAATTTCGCGTGTCTTCCCAGGATCCGAGCCGCGTGACCCTGGCCCTGCTTAAAGATGGAAAGCGCACTTTCTCCAAAGCCGCCAAAGCCGGCGAAATCATCGAAACCCCATGGATGCCGCAAGGCGGGCACGGTGGGATCAAGATCGCGGTCGAGTCGATCATACCTCGCGCGATTTTGACCGATAGCGTCCAGCCCATTGAGATTGCCCCCGGCGCGGCGCTACCCGAGAGCGCAATTTTCGTCAGGCCTGAATCGCCTGATTCGCCACAAAATACGGGAATCTGGCTCGTCGAGGGCGATTTCAAAACTTTGCGGGCGGGACCAAAGACTTACGAGCTGCACTACGGCTCGCGCAGATTGGATCTGCCGTTTTCCCTCGCGCTCGAGAAATTCGAGAAGATCGATTACCCGGGGTCTGAGATGCCGATGAGCTTTCAAAGTACTGTCCGGGTAAATGGAGAGGGTGAACCGGTTTTGATCTCGATGAACGAGCCTCTCAAATATCTTGGCTACACGCTTTATCAGTCGAGCTATGAGCTCGGGCAGGGAGGGCCCTCGGCCTCCATTTTTTCCGTGAACAAGGACCCAGGCCGTCCGGTAAAGTACGCCGGCAGCCTGATCCTTTGCGTCGGGATCATGATTTTTTCGATCATGAAAAGTGAGTGGTACAAAAAGAAGCATAAAGGGGACCGCATGAAAAAGTTCTTTCCGGCTTGCGTGGGGATTTTGTTGTTTGCGGGCGGACTGCCTTTCGCTCAGGCGGAACAGCCCGGCTCGACGGTTCTTTCCGTCAGCGAGGCTTCAGCCAGATTCAAAGCGTTCGCGGCCAAAATCGATTCGGCTGCCGTGGCGGAAGCCCCGTTGCAGAGCAGGGGACGAGTTAAACCCTTCGACAGTTTTGCTCGGGAAACAATTGTCTTTTTGACCGGGAAATACTCGATGTCGGGACTGGATGCCGGTCAGATTTACCTCGCGCTGATGACCTCGGATGTGGCGCAGCAGGCGGAGATCGTCAACGTTCGTGATCCGGAGCTTCGTACCGAGCTTGGCCTGACCAAGGCTCGTCGGCATTATTCCCTCCAGGAACTCGAATCGAGCCGCCTTGAGGAATTGGCCAAGCCCGCCTTGATGAAACAGGAACGGAATGCGAGGCTCTCCGCCCGGGACAAAGCGACTCTTGAACTGATGCAGCAGGTTTGGCTCAGCCGAGGGGTGATTTCGGGACGCCATTTGATCGACGGGCTGACTTTTCCCGGGGTCGCCGAGCATCGTCGATCAGGTTCCATGGCGGATTCCCTGGCGGGTTCTCCGGCGATTGAACAGGCCCAGCAGTATCTCCGGGCGCTGTCGGCGGGGGACGAGACCCAGGCTAGGCAGAGTGCCGCCGCGTTCCTGGCCGCCGCGAAAGCGCAGCCCATGCCCGAACTGTTCAGCAAAAACCTCGGGAAGCTTGGCCTCGAGGTCTGGTACAATCATGCTCACATCTTTTTCTGGACGGCGATCGCCTATCTCCTCCTCGGGATTGCCCTGATTATTCCGCATGTGCGCAAACGGCTCGGCCTGAAAACGGTCCTGGGAATTACCGCGATACCTCTCATGGCCCATATTGCTGGTTTTGCCGTGCGGGTCGTGATCACCGGATTCGCGCCGGTCACGAATATGTACGGAACCATGGTTTGGGTTGCCTTCGGCTTGGTGCTTTTCGGCGCGTTTCTGTTTTTGATGTATCGCAACTACGCCGTCATGGGCGGAGTTCTGATCGGAGCCGCGGCAACGCTGCTTCTAACGGAAAACCTGCCGCTCGTCCTGAGCCCCGACATGGATCCCATTGTCGCGGTGCTTAGAAATAACTTCTGGCTCACCATCCATGTGCTGACCATCACGATTTCGTATGCCGCATTCACGATAGCGATGCTGATCGGCAATGCGGCTCTGATTCGCGGGATCATTTCGGGTTTGCGCGGCTCGCGATCGTCGCAAGCGCTGCAAGCCGACGAAGCTTTTTACAAGGAATATGGAAATCTGACGTATCGAGTCATCCAGATCGGCGTCTTTTTCCTGACCGCGGGGATCATTCTCGGAGGGATCTGGGCCGATTATTCCTGGGGCCGCTTTTGGGGTTGGGATCCGAAGGAAACCTGGTCGCTTATTGCTGACCTCGGATACCTTTCGATTCTTCATGCCAAGTATCTCGGATGGCTCAATGGTTTTGGGATTCTTGCCGCTTCGCCGGTTGGTTATCTGCTTGTGGTGATGGCCTGGTACGGGGTGAATTTCATTCTCGCCGCAGGTTTGCATTCCTATGGTTTTTCGAGCGGAGGCGCGGCGATGGTTGGAGCTTTCGTGGGAGTTCAGCTCGCTTTGCTGGGCGTGGCTTTAGCTGTTCAACAGTTCCGCCGAGCCCAGGCTGTCGAGAAGGTGAAAAGCTGATTCCGGAATAAAAAAACCCCGGTCCGAGCCATTCATTAAATGCTCGGCCGGGGCTTT
Organism: Bdellovibrionota bacterium; assembly: GCA_035291325.1. Classification (GTDB taxonomy): domain Bacteria; phylum Bdellovibrionota; class UBA1018; order UBA1018; family UBA1018; genus XYD1-FULL-55-31. Next base: position 4,980 of record DATDSK010000185.1, read on the forward strand.
GGATTCGAAAAGATTACTGCTGCGTTTCGACGCCGAAATCGCGATCCATGACGGTTTTGCGTCCGTCTTGCTTCGCTCTTTCAATCGCTTCATTGCAGAGTTGGCGGACCTTGTCGGAGAGAACCTCCATTACCGCGCTGGATGTGTTCAAACCGGAACTGGTCTTGATATAATTTTTGACTTTTGAGGCGACGACCAGAACCTCTTTGGACGGGGTGCCTGGATTTTCGTTTGTTTCTTCCATTTGAAACCTCTATTTGCCTGCTGTTTCTACGTTTAAGAGTTCAACTTCAAACACGAGCGTCGCATTGGGCGGGATCACGCCAGCCGCGCCTCTCTCACCATAGCCGAGCTGAGGAGGAATCGTGAGCTTGCGCTTGCCGCCGACCTTCATTCCCGTCACGCCTTTATCCCAGCCCGGAATGACCTGGCCAGCGCCCAGACTGAATTTGAAAGGTTGTCCGCGATCCAGCGATGAATCGAATTTCTGTCCGCTCGTGAGCCAGCCAGTGTAGTGCACCGTAACCATGGATCCTGCTGTGGCTTCTTTCCCGGTGCCGGCTTTCGTGTCTTCGATTTTAAGTTCAGTCGCTTCCTGAGTGGCTCCAGGTGATCCTTGCTGTTGGGCAGGTTCTTTTTTGGTGCATGAACTTAAAACTAAAACGAGCGTGACTGCGATTGCAGTGAAATAAAATTTTGCGAGTTTCATTTACGTTATCTCTCCTTTGAGAATCTGTTGAGCGACTCCTGTTTTGATACAATTACACAGCTTTTTGAGATTCGCGAGGGGAGAAGTGGGCGAACACACATTGAAGCAGGGCATCAACAGCCCAGGCCGAGCCGTTGGGACAGTTCGCGGATCCATTGCGGTGTGACAGGGGTGAGGTTCGCAATCTGCGCGTGAGCCATCGAGACGTCCTGTTGGAAGTGATTCGTCGCGGTAATTGCGACGACCCAAAGACCCGCGGCGCGAGCCGAGGCGATCCCCGCCATCGAGTCCTCGAAAACCAGACTCTGTTTCGGGTCCGCACGCAGGAGGGTCACCGCCTTTCTGTATCCATCCGGTTCGGGTTTGCTTCGCGGGTAGTCCTCGGCACCCAAAATCACTTCGAACTGATCCTGGATCCCGAGTTTCGTCAATGCCCAGAGGATCTCAACCCGACCTGAACCCGAAACGACGGCGAGCCTGTGGCTCTTGCCAAGCGCGCGGACGGCGTCGACGCTGCCCGGAACCACGATCAATTCCTTTTCGAGATTTTCACGATAGGTCGCCATGATGAGATCGGTAGCCTCTTTGAGAGGCAGTGGTGGCGGATACTTGCGGTACAGGAACTCCAGAGCGCTCGCCCAGGTCCGGCCGGTGACATGAGCCGCGTCCTCGTGGCTGACGCGAGTGCCCCATCGTGAGAAACAGTCGGTCACCGTTCGCGCGGCGGTCGGTTCGGTGTCGATCAGAGTTCCGTCGAGGTCAAACAGGATGGTCGTTATCATTCAGATCCATGATAACACAGCCGCCCTCCTGCTGGTCTGTAAGATGCAGTTACCCGGTCAAAAAAGGAGATCGGATATGTTGCGCGATATCGTCAATCGGAACGTTGTAAGCGTCGAGCCTGACGCCCGGATCAGCGACGTGGCGAAATTAATGAAAGAAAAGAACGTAGGCAGTGCGATCGTCACGAGAGATGGCACGCCTGGGGGTATGATCACGGATCGGGATATTGTTGTGCGCTGTTTGGCGGAAGACCTGAGTCCGAACGACTGCATTGTTGAGGACGTCATGACTGAGTCGCCCGTGACTTGTCATGAAGAGGACGGGATCTTTGACTGTATTACGAAGATGCGGGACGCGAAGGTGCGGAGGATGCCCGTCGTTGACGATGACGGAAAGGTAACCGGAGTCCTCTCGTTCGGAGACCTGCTGGCTGTCCTGAGCAAGGAGCTGGCGGAACTGACCAAATCGACGACGATCCTCGAGGAGACCGAAGAGCTAGCCGCCTGAGCGGCTCGAGCTGAAAAAGGCTTTGATCCGTTCGAAATCGCGGGTCGAAATTGCGACGGTGCCCGGCCGGGTCGAAAGGGTTCCGACGACTTCCGGCTGGGTACTTTTGCCCCGGAGATCTTTCAGACGGAAGACAGTCGCCTTGCCATGGCGATCGGTAACTCGGACCTCGTGATACGCCGCGGGTGAGTTGGCGAGCTTATTCGCGAGTTTTTCTTCATCGATAAACTCGGCGACCTTGAACGTCGTCAGCCATTCCAGAAATGGTCCCACTTGGGCTTTCAGGGGTTTATGCTTTCGGTCTGTCCAGACATCGCCTTCCCGCTGGGCATAGAGGCGTGATTTTCGAGGCGAGGGACCAATGAACAGTTCGAGTTCGTCCACGTCATCAGCCGGAAACGTGGCCCAGGTGCGTTGACGAAGTGTTTCAAAAGACCCGATATGCGCAAGCATTTTGAGGACTGAGCCGCGGATCGTGAAGACTTCGGGGTTTGGCGGTGCGCTTGCGAAAGCGAGGCCCTGCATTTCGGCGTGCTGGGTTGCATCGCCGGCAGGGTTGCCGATTCGAAGTTCCATTTCACCCGCTTTCGAAATCCAGCGAAACGCGAATCCTGGAGGCACGAGCCCGAGCGATTCCGGAGCAGCGGTGGTGATTGAAGTCACCTTCTGGGCAGTGCTGATGGTATCGAGGAGGTGATCGATAAAAACAGTATCCGCACGCCGGTCCAGCAGGGTTGTTCCTTCCGGAGACGAAGCGAATTCCCAATTTCCGTTTTCGTTCTTTTGCAGGCGAATGGACCATTGATGATCTTTGGGATGATTTTTGGCTGCATTGCCCCCCTTTTCAACGACAAGCTGAGTTACGGTTTTGTAATCGAAACGAAAAATTCGCAGGTCGGCTACTCGCGTCGTTTTCCCTTTGTTGGAATCAGGAACGCGGGACGGAGAACAGCCGGAAATCGCGATCGCGCAAAGCGGCACAAAAAGAAGGGCTCGAAGCAGCGTGGGGCTTTTCATAGCGTTGACATCCTATGAGTGCCTCGCTACGGTTGCAAGCGTTATGTCGCAGACCATGGGACACCAAAATATCTGGAGCCTGATCGCCAGCGGGGGCTTTGCCATGTATCCGCTGATTCTTTGTTCGCTGCTGTCGTGGGCGGTTGTTCTCGAGCGCCTCTGGAGTTATCGCCGTCTTGGGCGGGATCTCAAGGGCTTTCATCTGGAAGCTCTGAACTCGCTTCTTCGGGGGGAGCGGGACGGTCTGGCCAACTTGTGCCACAGAAATGCGAATCTTCCGACGGCCCATCTGCTGCTTGTCGCACTGGAGCGCTTGAATGCCAAGGATGAGCGGCTCAGAATGCGTTGGCAGGAAGCGGTGGAACGTCGTCGGCAGCTGCTGAATCAGGAGCTCCGCCAAAATCTCTGGATACTCGGTACCATCGGGAGCGCGAGTCCCTTCATAGGCCTCTTCGGTACGGTGGTCGGTATTTTGAGTTCATTTCAGGAAATGGCACGGAGCGGGTCGGGAGGCTTCAACGTCGTGGCGGCAGGAATTTCGGAGTCTCTGATCGCAACCGCGGCCGGTATTGTTGTCGCCGTCATAGCAGTCATGGCTTTTAACGCGTTCCAGACTCGTTGGAGTTCGCTCGTTCTGATGCTGAGGGTTCATACGGAAGAGCTGGTCGAAATGCTCCAGGACACAAAATCCAGTCCCGGCCCGAATGAGCAGCAACCGCATGTCTTTTAAAGCGCTATCCAGGGACAACACAGCCGGGAGCGATCACGAGGACGGCGCGATCATGGCCGAAATCAATATCACTCCGCTCACGGATATTTTTTTGGTTCTTTTGATCATTTTCATGGTGACGAGTTCGGTGATGTCCCAGCTGGGGGTGAACGTGAATCTCCCGAAGGCAAGTCACTCGATCGCCGAGAGTCAGGCTGAGGGCGTTATCATCACGCTCCTTCCGGGCGGTAAGGTGCAGATCAATCAACGGGCGGTCAGTCTGTCGGACACGACCTTCGAGAAATCGCTGAAGGTCGCTTTTCAAAAGACTTCATCCCGGCTCGTCATTCTCGAAGGTGACCGGGAGACTTTTCTCGGATCGGCAATCGAGATCATGGATAGAGCGCGAAAAGAGGGCGCGGATAAATTCGCCATCGCCACCATGCCCGCCGCTCAGAAGAGCGAGTGACGCTCGCGCGTTGTTCGGCTATGCCGCCGATCGCTGGGACTCCACGTGCTCGAGCGCTTCATCGATTTCCTCGCGTCCGCCCTCGACCGGTTGAATGTCTTTCAGAATTTCTCCTTGGTGATTTGGCGAGCTGCTCGGCAATCCAGGTGACCCTTGCGGAACCTTGCGGCGGGGTTTGTTTCGCGCCTGACGCGACTTGGTTTGCGAGCCTTTTTTCTTTGATCTCGGCATGGGTTCCGTCCTCCGACTCTGAGACGATGCAACCCATATTCCGTCAGGCGATCAGCCCGTCTTGAAATAGATGCATTCGTTCAGTCCGCGTTTCACGAAATCCGGAATCGTTCCGATAAACCCGTAACCGAGTGACTCGTAGAAACGTCGGGCAGCAGTATTTTCTTCGGTCACAAGAAGAAAGATCCCCTTGTCTGAAAGGTATTTCGATTCAATGGCGGTCATCAGCGTTTTGCCTGCTCCCGCTCCTCGCGAATCCGGAGAAATGGCGATCAGGCGCAGGTACCCGGATCTCTGAAAAGCGCCTCGTCGGATAAACCATGCGAAACCTTGTGGCGGCCCAGAGTGCCCAGATTGTTTTCTGATGACCAGGAGGTCCGAACCGGGGTCTGCGAGTGCTTGCCTGAGGAGAACGGTGGCCGCATCTGCGCCGAAGTCGTATTTTCGAAAAAGCTCGCTTCTTCCGACCAGGTCGGCACACGCTTCAACATCAGAGTCCGTCATCGGTAAAATCGACCACGAACTCTCTTCAGAAGTCCCAGATTTCATGTTGCAAAAAGTAACATAGGGTAATCGAAAACGCTAATAATTACCGAAGCATAAGAATGAACCGAAGGGCCTTTACTTTGATTTTGACGCGGTGTATCAGTTTCGGGTGCTGATGCGACTCCGAAAGGACTTAAAAGCAGGTCCCCCGCTGATGACGCTCAAAAGCGCGTTCTCAGTCCTGTTTTGCCTGACTCTGCTGTCCATTCCTTGGGCAGGCAGCGCCGACGTCATTTCGAAATTCCAGGAAATCGAGAAGAAGGCCTTCAGGGCTTCCACGCAGTTAGTCGTCGATAACAATGATGCCTGGTATGTCCGGTGGAAGCTTCTTTCAGAAGCAAAATCCACGATCGATATCTCCCTTTATTCTTTGCACAACGACGTATTCGGAAAAGCTTTTCTCGGTTTGCTGCTCAAGAAGGCCGAAGAGGGCGTCAGGATCAAACTGATCGTCGACGCGAAGGCCACCAGTTACTTCACCGGCATCGGGAAAGATTACCTCGAGGAACTCGCCTCGTTTGAGAATGTCGAAATCAAAGCCTACAACCCGATGCTGAAGGCTGGAAGGGTGGTTGACCGGAGCGCCAAAAAACTCATGGCTTCGCTCCATGACAAATTCATTCTGGTAGACAGCCGATTTGCGATCACCGGGGGCCGGAATATCGGGCGTGATTACTTTATGGACGCCTCCGAAGACCCGCGGTCCTGGCGGGATACGGATATCGTCCTTCATGGAGAACAGGTCGGCGCTCAATTTAAGCACGCGTTTGAAGAGGAATTCGGGCATCCCCGGAACAAGACTCTGAAGAAGGATTGGTTCGGGAATTGGACGTCGAAACGCGAGCGTTTGCTCTTTGCCGCCGCGGCGATCGAACAGTGGATGAGCGGTGGAGGCTTGATCCCTGAATCCGAAGCAACAAGGGAATGGAAGGCGCGAAAGGCCTTGGCGGCATCCGGGCTTGATGAGTCCGTCTCGGCAGACACGTTCGCGCCGGACGGGCCGGATATGTACAATGACGAGATTGAGACTCTGACTCATCTCGTGGCTTATGAGCCGAGCCGCTTCGATTTTCTCGCCTTTGACGTGCCCAAGTCGATCAAGGTTCTGGATAAGGTTTCAGTCACCGCGACCCGATACGAAAACGAGATCACCGATAACGTCATCAAGCTGATTGATGGAGCGGAACGCGAGATCTATATTCAGAATCCTTATGTCGTGATGACCCCGAAAATGTACTCGGCCCTTAAGAACGCGTATGACCGGGGTGTGGACCTGATCTTTCATACGAACAGCCCGCTTTCGACCGACAGCCTGTTCACGCAGGCTTTCTTCATCAATGACTGGGGCCGGTTGATGCAGGACATGAGTCGCGCCAAAATTTATGCATTCGAGAACCGGAAGCTTCATTCGAAAGTATTCGTTTTTGACCGAAAAATTTCGGTGGTCGGCACTTACAATATGGACGCGATCAGCGAGGACATCAATTCCGAGATCGTGACGGTGGTTGATTCCGAAACCTTCTCCGAGGTCCTGATCGAGAAAATTCAATCCGACATCTCTCTCTCGCTTGATCTGACCGGCAAGACCGACCCGAGGATCGCGGCGCATCCCGATGAACCTGCTCCCGAGGCCGTTGCGCCCTGGACCACGAAAATTATTTTAAAGCTTCTCGGGAAGCTCTGGTTCCTGCGTTCCTGGATTTGAAACGCCGCGCTTAGCTGAGCGCGCATTGTGTTCGGGAATCAGCCGGTTTATATCTCCCCCTGCGTGCCTGTTGAAATCTCCCGGAGGGAAGATGTTCTCCTCGGTCAGGTCCGCGGCTTTCGGACAGGTTCTCTTCTTTTTCTTCTTTCTTTCCACTTCGAGCGCCTCCGCGTCGTGGGGCGAACGCGAACTGAGATGGGCCGAAAAATTCAGCCGGAAGCCGATCCGATTCAATGACAGCTATGCCGCTTCTGTCTGGGGCAATCTCCGCTCGACGTTGCGGCCGTTTCTGATGCCGGAACACGAAATATTTCAGCTGAAAAATCCTGAATTCGCCCGGGGCAGCATTCCCGTCGTGCTTTCGATCGCGCGGAATCGCGAGCGGGCGCCGCTCCTGATCCTCCTGCCGGGAATTTTCAGCGATCCCGCCGGGCTTGGTAATCTGAAGCTCGTTGGTACATTCGCGCGGCTCGGGTACGATGTCGCGGTTCTGCCGAATCCGTTTGGAAAAAGCTATATCAACGCAGGGCCCAAGCACAATCCCGGAAGCATTCATGCCGAGGCGAGAGTCGTGCTGCAGGTTGTTCAGGCGATCAAGAATCGGATCGGGCCGTCGCGCGTGCTTCGGACTGAACTTTTGGGAATCAGCTATGGAGCTTTTCTCTCGGCGGTCAGTCTGGCTCTTGAGCAGGATGATCTTGAGGCAGGTCGCAGCCAGGTCAGGTTGTTTGATCACCACATCACGCTCCTTAGCCCGCCTGTGGTGATCAGCAAAGGTCGCGACCACATTGATGGAATCATGGATCAGGAGGTGAATCGGTACTTCCGGTTCTGTGCAAAGTTTCTGAACCTGAGCCGCATGGGGCTGGATTTCATTACGGCTCGCAACCAGGCCGATCTCGACGAAATGAGTATCCGTTGCTCAGCAGGATTGGTCGGTTTCGCGCGATTTCAAACAGACCTGATTGCGACGGCAATCGCTCTCGACCGTGTAAGGGGAACGCACAAGGTACCCTCGCGGGAGAACGAGGCCGAATATCAGCGCTGGGCTCTTGCATTCAGGTTCAGGACCTTTTTACAGGATTTCACGCCCGACATCCTGGCCCAGCGGGGAACGGACGAGGAAACGCTTCCTTATTGGTTCAACCGGCTCGATGCTGAAGATCAATCCAGGGTACGCATTCTGACCACTGATGATGATTTTCTCAACGATCGGGAGGATTGGAACTCGTTCAGTACGGAATGGGTTCGGGACAGCTTAATCCGTCTGCCGTGGGGAGGGCATCTCGGCTTTTTCGGAATCATCGGATTCAAGGCGTTTTTTGGGGTGGTTGAGTGAAGTATGAAGAAAAAATAAAGAGGGTTGTGAGCCATCAGTATTCTGGGTAGCATTCTCGAATAGGGAAGGCCCGGTCATGTCTAAGAAGAAAAACTCGGTTTTGATTGTCGAAGACGAAGCGGATATCGTGGAAGTCATTTCCACGAAGCTGAACGCCGAGGGATTTCAGGTGTTTTCAACACCCCGAGCCCCTCGTGCCATCCAGCTCCTCAATAATCAGAAGTTCAGCTGTATTTTGCTGGATATGTCCTTGGAACAGGGCAGTGGTGAAGATGTTATCTCCGCGATTCGGAAGGATAAAACCTCCTTCAATTTTCAAACTCCGGTTTTGGTGATCAGTGCAAATCTCAACCCCGATCTGATCAAGAGAATCGGAAAGGACATTCATGGAGCCATGGTCAAACCTTTTGAGCGGGAGGCGCTCGTGGCCAAAGTGAAGTCACTTTGTCCGGCTTCGGCAGCAGGAGCCGAGCAAGGCTGATTCGCTCTTTCTACCACCTTTTTAGTTCTTGACGACACGCTGCGGCGGGCTATACGCATCAGTTATGAAATCCTCGTTTCTACTGCCTTTCCTGGCCGGGTTCTTTCTTTCTTACACGAGCTACGCAGACATTCTTCATCATGACATTCAGGTCAATCTGAGCCCTGATCAACGCACTCTGGAAGTTCAGGACACGGTTACTTTGCCGCGAACAACCGGACGGGCGCAGTATCGGTTTGCCTTACATGACGGGCTTCAGCCGGTGCCGATGACTCTGGGTGCGCAGATTGTTCCGGGTCCGGTCGAACAAAAGGACCCGCCGGTCAGAAGTTACGCCGTCGAGGTTCCGGAAGGGGTCACGGAATTGAAGATTCGCTATTTTGGCAGCATCTATCATCCCCTTTCAACGCCGGAAGAGGAGTATGCGCGAGGGTTCAGCGCCACCCCGGGGCTGATTTCAAACCAGGGGATTTATCTCGCCGGCTCAAGCGTCTGGTACCCTCAGTTCCAAAATGAGCTGGTGACGTTTTCACTGGAGGTCATGCTTCCAAACAGCTGGGACGCGGTTAGCCAGGGCGAGCGCGCCGAGCATGCGGTGAGTGCCTCGGGAACCCGGGTTCGCTGGGTCTCTTCTGACGCTCAGGACGAGATTTTTCTGATCGCCGGGAAATTCGTGGAGTACGCGCAGGATTTCGGAAACGTCAAAGCGTTTGCTTTCCTTCAGACGCCTGACCCGGAACTCGCCGCGAAATATCTGGCCGCTACTTCCCGTTACATCGAAATGTACGATCAGCTCATCGGGAAATATCCCTATTCCAAGTTCGCGCTCGTCGAAAACTTCTGGGAAACCGGTTATGGAATGCCATCTTTCACTCTTCTCGGGCCTAAAATAATCCGCTTCCCGTTCATCATCAACTCGTCCTACCCGCACGAAATCCTGCACAACTGGTGGGGTAACAGCGTTCTCGTGAATTACGAATCCGGGAATTGGTGCGAAGGGTTGACCGCCTATTTGGCTGATCATCTTATCAAGGAGCAGCAGGGCGGCGGCAATGAGTACAGGCGATCGACTCTCCAGAAGTACACGGATTATGTCTCCGAGCAGAATGATTTTCCGCTATCCGAATTCAAGGAGCGTTACAGCTCAGCCACCGAGGCGGTCGGATACGGCAAGGCCCTCATGTTTTACCACATGCTCCGGCAGGAGCTTGGGGATCGCACGTTCACGGATGGAGTGAAGCGCTTCTACCAGGAACAGAAATTCCGGAAGGCCACATTCAGCGACCTGCAGAGCGCCTTCGAAGCCGTTTCCGGACGGAATCTTTCCAGAAGTTTCGAGCAATGGGTGAACTGGACCGGAGCGCCCGAATTGAAAGTGTCCGGCGCGGTGACGCGTCCCACGCGTGACGGATACGAGCTTACGGCGGCAGTGGAGCAGCTTCAGGCGGGCGCGGTTTACGATCTCGAAATTCCGCTCGCCGTTTCGCTGGAGGGCAAAAGCACGGCTTATCAGACCCGGATTCTGATGAATTCGCGAGTTCTCAAGTTCAAGATCCAGGTTCCCGGTCGGCCCTATCGGCTGGAAATCGATCCGGAGTTCGATCTTTTTCGCAGGCTGAACCGTTACGAGATCCCGCCGGCCCTGTCTCAGGGGTTCGGTTCAAAAAAGGTTCTCGCTGTTATTCCCTCAGGCGCTCCGGGGCAAGTTCAGGAGGCTTATCGCAAACTCGCGAAATTCTGGCAGAGCGATTCCGAGTACGGAGCTTTTGAAATCAAGTTGGACAGCGAGATCCAGGAACTCCCGGCGGATCGTTCAGTCTGGATTCTTGGGGCCGAAAGCCGCTTCGCCGGGATTGTGGAGCAGGCTGTCGCCGAATACGGAGTCCGCCTTAACGAGCGCGAACTCCGGGTCGGCGAGGCACGGTTCGACCGTGCTCAGCACAGTTTTGTCTTGAGTGCCCGACATCCCGGAAATCCGGCACAGGTCATTTCCTGGGTCGCTGCCGATCCGGTGGATGCCGTCGAGGGGCTGACGCGAAAGCTGCCGCATTACGGTAAGTACAGCTATCTGGTGTTTGAAGGCGCCGAACCCAAGAATGTTCTTCAAGGCATCTGGCCCAGTATTCATTCTCCCATGTCCATTCCAGTCGCGCAGCCGGATGGCTCGGTCATCGCGGCTTCAAAAGCCAAGCTGGCGCCGCGTCCTGCTCTGATCGAGATGCCGGCCATGTTTTCGGAATCACGATTGCGGGCGACCGTCGATACGTTAACTCAAGAACGCTTCAAGGGGCGCGAGCTTGGAACTCCAGAACTTGACGAAATCGCGGAATACATCGCCTCACAGTTCAGCGCTTCCGGCCTCCGACCCGCGGGCGAGCAGGGTTACTTTCAGAGCTGGAGCGAGGATCTTGGAGCTCCGAAAGGCAGGAGAACTCTTACGAACGTCGTTTCAATGATTCCTGGCCGCGATCCTGGTCTCGAGCCGCTGGTCGTGGGCGCGCATTATGATCATTTGGGCCTTGGCTGGCCGGATGTTCACGAGGGAGATCAAGGTAAGATTCATTCCGGCGCCGATGATAACGCGAGCGGAGTGGCGATTCTGCTCGAGGTTTCCCGATACTTTCAGCAGCAGGCCAGGAATGGCGTTCTTCCCGAACGGAACGTGCTTTTCGTCGCTTTCACCGGCGAGGAAGCGGGACTTCTGGGTTCGAGACATTTTGTCCGAGCCTATTCTCCCGCTGGAAGCGCGAAAAAGTTTTTCGCGATGCTCAATCTGGACACGGTCGGGCGTCTCGGTTCCAACAAGCTCATGATC
>DATDSK010000186.1:0-10240 GCA_035291325.1 Bdellovibrionota bacterium
TGAAAATCAGCGAGATTTCGGAACCACTGATAATGCTTCGTGGTGCTGCTGGGCAAATGCCAGGCATGTTCCTTTTTGCTCATACTACGAGTTTAGCCCAACGTTGCCGGTAGGTGAATCGCGAATTCCGCGTTTACCAAGAGGGGGGTACGGGCCCCGCGATCCGAAGTATGCGGGGCCCGGAGGGAATTGGGGCGGGGGCTATCAGCGCTTTCCCAAATCGTCACGAATAATGACGTCCTGCAGTTCGTTTCCGCAGCTTGCCGGAAGCGAGTATGAGCCTGATGTGACGCCTTGGGAAAACCCACAATCCAGAATGCGTATTTTGGACTGTGTCGGATCAAATTGATTTCCATCCCGGAGCGCGACTACCAATTCGAGCGCGAACCGGGAGGAGGTCAAAGACGGCAGGGTCACGTCTTTGGTGATAAAACTGTATTTATAACCGCCGTTGTAGCGAAAGTCCCAGAGTCCAAGACTCAGGGAAGTGTTGAAGCTCATATTGGCAAGCGGGCCGCTGATTTGAACATTCGCATACGGGTAGAGCGCCGAACCATTCTGAGACTTATAAAGCGAGATCGAAACGATCTGCGGCTGAACGGGTCCGTAATCAGCCATTTCCTGAAGGGCTTCGGTCATCATGGTGGCCGAATAGGTTCCCATCAGAGCATCCACGGTCGAAACCAAGGATCCCGCCAGGTTGCTATTCGGGGCCGGCCCGTTCTGGGGCGCCGGGGTCGTTTGATGGGGCGGTACGGAATTGGTCGGGCGAGTCTCGCTCGTTTGTTGCCCGCAACCGATCATGAGCATTGAAGCGGAAGCTGCTGCGAGAATCGCGATCAACAGTTTTGAATCTTTTTGCGAACTCATAACCACTCCAGCCTAAGGCACCTGCTATTTTGGAAGGCCTCTCTCATGCCGATCCAATGAGGATCTATGATTGCACGTGTGGTGCCACGGACGCAGGGTCGTGCGAATGGAACTAATTATCCGGAATTATTGAACTCTCATGTTAGAAAATGAACGTTCGAAGTGTCAAATAAGTGTACAGCCGGAAAGCAACTCAACCAGTTCCGCCGCTCTCTGATTTTGTTCACCGTGGGAACGAAGAATATCCGAGGCGGTTGCCTCGGCAAGTTCCATTCGGCGCGGAACACGAAGGTATTGAAGGAGTTCACTCCAGGTCGGGTGCTGAAGGCCTTCGCATTGCTCCCAGAGGAGGTCGATGATGTTGGGCTGGTCTGAGCCGATATGAAGAGTGAAGCCGAGTTCGGTTGCGAGCAGAATGCCGTTGGCAGGGGATTTCACCCGTTCCATGCAGCCGATCGGAATATGAAGCGGCAGATTTCCGGTAATCCTGATCTCCGGATGCAGCGTGATCGCGATGGGCTCAGCTTTAGGAATGATGTTCATGATTCCACGCCAGCGGACCAGGCCCTGCGCCCCGATCACGGGATCGAGGCGTGTTTGCGCAATCCTGACCTGTTCGAGACCGCGCGCCGCGCGAACGAAAATCGCGGCGCGGACTTTTGATCCCATTTCGTCAGACGGGAGCCGACTGAGCGCCTCTCGAACCTGTTTGGGCCGATAGGCACATTCGGATGCAAGCTTTTCCCATTCACCGGGAAGAGGATGGGCAAACGTCGATGGGTCGGAATTCGGCAGAACTACCCCGAGCGCCTCGAACAAGGTTTTCGGAATCGGAAGCCATTTCACCGTCTGTTCGTCGAGCACCCACCGGTTATTGCGGCGTTCGGCACGATGGTCGAGCCACTCGCGAATCGGCTCGGATTCGAGGAACACGCATAACGGCGCGGTCCAAGTGTCGTCGGGGACAAGGATGAGGAATCCTTTTCCGGCCGCCAATTCGGAATTCTCGCGCGGGATGGCCCGCGCGATCAAACGTCGCTGCTCGCCGTCTTGGGCGCAATCCACCCAGAGCCCCTTCAGGGTAGGATCGATGATCCAGCGGTTCTGGTTTCGCGGATCGCCCTCCGGGGTTGCGCAAACGGTCGTCGCGTGCGCGAGCGGAAGCGATGCCGAGCGAAGTTTTTCGAGCGCAACGAGTGCCGTCTGCGAGGCGGGCTCGGGCCAGCGCTCTGCCCACTCCTGCTGAGAGGTCGGACTTCGGGTGAGCTGCAATTCCCACTGTCCGTGGAATTGCGCTATCGTTCCCATTCCTCCGGTTTCGCAGCCGGTCGGCTTATCCGCGAGGTCGGGGCGTAACGCATCCTGCAGCAAAACAGGCAATTCCACATGGCTTCGGATCTGGCCTCGAACACTCAGTTGAGTCGGCCGGTGCGCGAGCCGGTCTTCGAGCTTCGCTTCACGCGAGAAAAGATAAAGATACTTCGAAAAAAGCGGGATCGAGACCGGAAGTGAATGTTTCACCTCGCTGAAATTCCACTCACGAACGAGCTTGGCTTTTTCCAGGAGGAAGCCAAGCATTTCTTCTCCCTCTTTCACTGAAAGAGGTTCTTCGCGCGCCCACCAGAGGAGCCCGCCAGGACGCAGTTTGCTCAGGGCTACACAGGCCTGAAGCGCGCCAAGGCTCGTCGAGGCGCGGCGCATTTTCTTGAAATACGGCAAGGCCTCAACCTGTTCGCGAAAGCGCTGGGCGCTTGGAGTCCTGTTTTGACCGCGAATGGAGACTTCTTCAAAGACGAACGCGATGTCGCAGGCTTCCATCTCCGCGATTCGTGATCCAATCGAAGGCTTCGCGGAAGATAACGCGAGACTGAGCTGGTCGCGTGAATGCGTTTCGAGTCCGTTGCCAACGGCCCAGAGCGGGGGAGTGGAGGGGCCCCACCACAGGAGCGCGAGTTCAGCGACAATCATTTGGAAAAGCGAAGCTTCAGTGCCGATCCAGCTCACCTCTACGGGACCGGTTCTCACGATCGCTCCGTCCCTGAGCGTGGGCGAAAACGCGATTTTCGCGCGTCGCAGCCGCGATGGATCAGGCGTTGCGCCGAAGCCGAGTTCGAGGCTTGCATCCCAAAGAGCCTTGAAGAACCGCGGGTCATATCCCGACAAATGCGCATGCCGGGCACGAGCCGTCGGGGCGATCAAGCTGGTCAAAAAAGTCGGGCCCTCGTCGGTGATCCGAAAAGTCTCAAGTCGATTCCAGATTTCATGCTGGATCGACCCGCTCGGAATATACCACGAATAAAGATTGCGCCGGGTGAACTGCCAACCCTCGCGATCGAGCGGCACGTGTGGTTTGAGTGCGCTTGTCAGTGCCCAATTCAGGTCGCTCAGGTCCTGGCGGGTCCAGGTCCGGAGACCGCGATCCGACCATGCTTTCAGCAGCAGCGTTTGACCGAGAACGACCAAGGCAATCTCTTCGAAATAAGTCTGAAGGGCTGACTCCTGCGCGGAACTTCTGGCGCCTTCAATCCAGCGGCGGAGCCCGCCGGCGGCATCGGCATTGCCAGCCAAAGTACTTGGGCCGGGAGTCAGATGAGCCAGTTGATCGAGGTACTGCGCGATCGCCTCGCGCCGGCTCACGTTCAATTCGAGTAAACGTCGCAGGTTGCCCTCGAGCTCCTGGACGATCTGGCTTTTTAAAACGACCAGGAACGGGAGAACGGAGGAAAAAGGCGACGGCAGTTCAGCAACGGCCGAATTGGCGTGCTCTTGCGAAATCGCTAAATCCAGGAACTGCGCCATTTGGCTTCGGTTGTCGGTGATTGAGGAAGTCTCGCAATTCGGCGAAACACCCGCGGGGGTCCCCCCGGAAAGGTCGGCCCCATTTTGCGCAGGATTCGCATCATCTTTGGACGGTTCTGCCGCCAAAAGCAAAGACCGGAGGTCAAAAGAGACCGGCTTGTCCATTCACTTCCCCGAAAAACTTCCCCAAAACACTAGCGTTCTCGAACCCAAAAATTTATTGCCAAAATTTGCCAAAATTTATTGCCAAAATTTGCCAAAATTTATTGCCAAAATTTGCCAAAATTTATTGCCAAAATTTGCCAAAATTTATTGCCAAAATTTGCCAAAATTTATTGCCAAAATTTGCCAAAATTTATTGAAGGACGACAGTGATATCAGTGAAGTTTTCTTTTTGGCGAGAGAAAAAAAACGGCTAACACTGTCCGTTGAATATTTGCTTGGAAAACCTCGAACATAGCAGGCTAAAATAAAGCAGCACGCGCATTGACGCGATGCGGCAACTTAGGTATAAGGTTTTCCGATGAAGGTGCGCTATTTCGCCATTGTGGCTCTGATCTTTTGCTTACCAGTGCTGATTCTACCCCAACCTTCGTTCGGCGATCCGGGGACCATCATTGACGAATTCCACGTCGTCTCGCCTGGTATCTACCGGGGCGCGGTTCCTGGCGCAAATGGTCTTCAGGCTCTCGCGAAGTTTGGCGTGAAAACGATCATCAATCTGAAAACCAATTTTTTCGGGGACGATGAACGTCCGATCGCGGAGTCATTGGGAATGCGGTACGTGGCTAAACCGATGGTTCCGTTTTTGAGTCCTCGGGATCGCGACATCGCTGAAATTCTGAATATCCTGGCTGATCGCGCTCAACATCCGGTCTTTGTTCATTGCAGGCACGGCCAGGATCGGACCGGACTGGTGATCGGGCTTTATCGGGTTTTTGTCGAAAACTGGAGCGCGACAGCCGCGTACGACGAGATGCTTCGATACGGTTTCCATCCGGAACTTTCAGAGCTGCAAGACTATTTTGAAGAAAAGACTGACTGGTCACCCAAAGGAGAACTCTTTTATGAGCTGGTCGTTTTATAACGTGCGCGTGATCTCGTCGGGCCTTGTTCTTCTACTTGCCACATCCCTGGCTTCAAAAATGAGCTTTGCGAAAGACGTTCGTCTCATGACGATTATGGGGCAGGACCGGGCCGATACTGTCGAGCTTGAAGAAACCGCGGTTCTGATCCGTGAAGATGCAAAAGGCGGTTTGGCGGCGATCAAGGTACTCAGTGAAGCCAATACGATCAACGAAACTTATACACTCCAGCAGCTTCGATCCATGAGGGGATCTCCGGTTAAATACAAATTTCGAAGTTTGCTGGTCAACATGGACGTGAACGTTCTCACGATTGATGGCCAGAATCTTACTTCTCAAGGCGGCACGCTTGTTTTGAGGTATTTTCACAACGTCACAAAACCCAAACGCGGATCAGGCGTTCTGGAATTGGAAATCGAGCGGCAAGGCAAGCAGTGGCTCGCCTCGATCAACGACCAGGCTGGACGGCGTCCTATTCAAACCCTTCATCTCGTCCTGAATACGATGATGTCCGGTGTGCCTATTGGAGTAGGCGGCGTAATCGCAGAGTAACTTTTTCGTGTTCATGCCTGGATAATAATTGTTGTCATAATTCAACAAGTTACTAGTATTTGACGCAAATGTTTTGGTCCGGTAAACTAAAGTAAATTGCCATCCGGAAGAAGGACGTTTGTGAGGGGAATCTTCGAGAACAAAACAATTATCATTGTTGATGCCGATCTCGATCTCCGCGAGATGTTGGCTTTTGAATTTCGAGCGCGTGGGGCGATTACACGTGAGTTCAGCAATGCGCAGCTGGCGATTGAATCCGGGATAAGTAGCGCAAATGGAATAATTACCGAAGTTTACACGCCCAGAGGTTCTGGCATCGACCTCCTGATTCAGACCAGAAAGATCAGCGAGACGATACCGGTGATCCTGACGAACGGTTTTTCGGATATCAGTGACGCCGAAGCGTTTCGTTTGGGAGCTTCAGCGGTTTTTTTGAAGCCTTTCGACCTGAAGGTATTGGCTCGAGCCCTGGGGGGAATGCTTGACCCGCAATCCGGCCGAAATGCTCGTCGTGCGGCACGGTATTCGACCGATATTCCAACCGAGCTGCGCTTGACAAAGACGGCGCGAAAGGTCGAGGGGCGGATTTTCAATATCAGCCGGACAGGTGCTTTTGTTCATCTGGCAACCGAAGTTCCCGAACAAGGTGAAATCGTCAATTTTGCTTTTCGATTTGAAAAGGGACCCACAATTCAGATTCGAGGAAAAGCGGTCGTTCGTTGGACAAGGTCGGATTCAGGGCAAGACCTTCCGACGGGTTGTGGAATTGAATTTCAGGACCTGCCCGAAACCGCGCAAGCCGAAATGGCTCGGGTACTTGAAGTCTTGAATGCTGATCACGACAAATGGGTCAGTCAGTTCAGGCCATAAAGGCAATCTCCCATAAATGATGGTGACCCCATAAAAGAGGCGGAGTCGTCGGGGGTTTTTAGACCCAGACCCAAAGAAATTGCGTCTGATAAGAAATATTATGTTAACCAGACAAGTCCCACGATTCTTTCGACTCAGTTCGTATTCTTCACCGCATTTGCTACGCTATTGCTGGCAATGAATCGTGAAAAGAAGGTCCCGATACGCTCCGACCAAATAGCTGGACCACCCCGAAGGATCATCGGTCGTCTGATAAAGCGCCCGGCCATCGGTGTAATCGCCTGAGACCCCATCATGGGCATGCCACTGAATGAAATTCGCATCAGTCTTATTGCTCGCGCCCCAGGCACCCGTCAGCCTGAGCCAATAAGTCTTGTTGAAGTCCAAGGTGACGTAACCAGTAAAATTGAAACGATAAGCACCTGGAGTGCTGATGTTGGCGGGTCTCAGATTTCCCGAGGCTGCTCCGGTAGCGGAGGTCACAACCGTACCGTTCGGTTTTCCGGGCTGGTCCTCTTCAATGGTCAGTGTGACAGGAACGTCATCTGGAACCGTTCCTGATTTCGAAAGAACCAAGGAAACGCCGTTTACATCGGTGCTCGCAGGAAGCTTGAAAGATTGTGCGATGGAATTTCCTTTGTAGTCGGTGAAAACGATAGGCATTTCCGATTTAGTCGTCTCGGTCGTAAAAGTCAGGGCGACGCATTCATTTTCGGCCGTCGCTTGACTGCCGCATCCAGAAACTATGACCCCCAGAATAACGAGATACTGCGGTATGTGAAATCGATTTCCCCTGACGTCGGACGGCATATTGCAAGTCATTGTTGAACAATAAACCAAAGGGCTCCGATTTCGACTATTTTTTTGATGGGTGCTTTACAAAATGGCCGATTGCGTTGACGATTCCCAAAGAGACGGCTGTGGGAGCCGAGGGTGTTCACACCCAAAGGGGGAGATTATGAAGTCTGGGACAAAGATGCAGGCGGTCCGCCTCGCATTCACCGCGTCAGTGGTGCTGTCGTTTTTTGCATTCGGCCTCAGCCATGTGGTCCATGCGGAATCGGTTGATTCGGTACTTCTCGGGAAATTTCGAAATACAAATTACTACGTCGTCATGGAACTCGACTATCTTCACCATCCTCTGGATACCTTTGTGCGGGACATGCGCGGGCAAACCCTTGCGATCGTCAGCACGCCTTTCAAACAGGCCATGGACATTGAAGGGACGGGCAAATTGATAGCAGGCGACGTTCTCAATTATGCGGGCCGTGTGAATAAGGAAATCCGGTACAAAATAACAAAGAACGAGTTCGGCGATGGCGTCGGAACTTGCGCGCTCGTCCCCTTTCACACCATCGCTGTCGATCCGAAGACAATTCCGCTTGGCTCCGTCGTTCAGATCGCTGAAACCGTCGGAATGGTTCTCCCGGACGGATCGATTCATGACGGGATTTGGAGAGCCGAAGATGTCGGCGGTGCGATCAAAGGTGATCGAATCGATCTCTTCATCGGCGCCCGCAAGGACGAGAAAACGCTCGTCCGGGCGGGAATCACGCACCTGAAGCCGCTGACCATCCGGCTGCTCGAGACGCCCGCTGAGTCTTGCGTAAGCCGAACGCCGGAGAACTGACCTGGCAATGCCAGAAGCGCTGATTAGACGGGCCGTTCCCGGAGACTGGTCAAAAATTCGCGAAATTTGTTGTAAAACCGCGCAGGCCGGAGCCGAAATCGCGCGTGAACGCTGGTCGTTTTTTTCTGAACTCTGGGTTGGGCCTTACGAGAGGCTTTTGCCTGAGTGGTGTTATGTCGCCGAATCCCCCGACGGCGAGGTTATCGCTTATTTAACGGGCTGCCCGTCATCGCGGAGTTTCAATAGTGCCAGAACCGTTTTCCATACGGTCCCGCTCTTCTTCAAGGTCCTGACTAGGCGCTATGTATCGAACGGCGATACCAGCCGCTTCATCCGGCGCACTTTACGGCTCGCACGAGACCCTGAACGATCATTTTCAAGGCACGCCAGACGGCTGGTTCGGCGATGCTATCCCGCTCATCTCCACGTGAATGCGGAAGCTTCCTACCGCGGTGGAGGAATCGGGCAAAAACTCGTCGAGCGCTTTATCTCGGATCTGAAGCAACAGGGACTACCTTCCGGCACTCACATTATCTGCGGCGCCGGGCCTGTAAAATTCTATCAGAAAACGGGTTTTGAAATTCTCGAACGGCTTGAATTCCTGCCCGGCATACCCATTTACCTGATGGGCCGCCGGGCATAGCATTCGCTCGGAAATTCTATGCAGCGCGATCGTGTCGATCGATCGAACTCGTCCCTGTAACCGAACGTGCGCGTCTACGCCCGAAAAACGCATGATACAGGAACAGAACGACAATAGCACCAATGGTCGCCGCGATGAAGCCCGCTCCCTCTCCCGGTTGGTACCAACCCAGCGCCTGCCCCAGCCAACCGGCAAGCACCGCGCCGACGATTCCAAGAAGCGTGGTTCCGAGAAGTCCGAGGGCATCGCGTCCCGGCATAATCGCACGGGCGATCAAGCCAACGACAAATCCGAAAAGGATGAATCCTAGAATGCTCATAATGTCTCCTATCAAAACGGAGACGGTGCAATGGACGGACCGATTTGAATCAAAATAGCCGGCAGCGCCGGTTCAGGAACTGTGTTGTGAGTTGTTCGGCTGTTTGAGTCACGGTGGCGAGCGTTCTTCCGGAAAAGGCTTCGAGTCTCTTTCGTGAGTTTTCGCACGCGACTTGGTTTAAATCGTCGTACTCATCCAAAAGAGCGATCGGGTATGGCGCGTTGCCGGTCGAAGAATACAATTTGGGAGAGTTGGACGATAGAACGGGGAAAAGCGCCGTTTCCTTGCCGAGCCTCCGCGCAAGTTCGTGATGCCATTTGCCGACACGATAGAAGTCACGGAGGATCTTCTGTTTTTCGATCCGTTGCCGCCCATTGGTTTTGTTCGTGAGGTATGTCCAGCAACGCTGTTGTGAACTGCCCAGAACGGAGGCGAGCTCCATGCTGACGCTGCATTCTGCGGCCACAGCTTCGATTTCCCCCCCCTCACCTTCAATGGCCGCCTGAACGTAACGCCCGGGCGTCAGGCCTGGATCGTAAGGGTCCCACGCCGGACGCGCCGTCGCGTGAATCAGTTCGTGAGCGAGGTCCAGAATCGTGTCATTCAGCGACTGGCCCGGCCGCAAATATATGATCACCTCACGTCGACGACTTTCCTGTCCTGTTTTTGGATCAAGCTGCCGGGTCAGAACTGCATCGGTTCTCGACGTTTCGCCCCAGCGGAGAAACTCGATGAGCTTTTCAGCCAGCTCGGGATTGTCCGTTGTCAGAAGGCTCGGGCTATTGAAGTTCCATGAGTGTTGAGCCCGCTTCAGTAACGCTCTTCCGGACGGTACCGTTTGAAGGTGTCCGATGGCTTTCCGGAGCACCGTTTTATCGCCCGAGTCCGTTCGATCACCCGAGGCAATTTGGGGCAAGGAGTAGAGCGGAAGCAGAATCAGAATGAAGGCGAGCAGGAGCCGAGCCATAACTTTTTATCGGTTTTTGGCCCAAATAGTTTACTTAAATACTTCGGTCGGTCACCTGTCTAAACCTTCGACACATTCCGTCATAAAAAGCGAATCCGGAGTGGAAGATGCTCGGCGCAAGATAGTGTAATGACGCATAATTTTAAATCAGTGCCCCAGTTAGAGCAGGCACACGGCTTGCTTAGAACGGCCGCGAGCAGACGTCCCCCAGGCTTGTTCGGGGGATTAAGTGGAAGTGGAAAAGGCGGTTATTATGCGTCGCTCCTTCGGCCTATGGGCCCCGTGGTTTGTTACATTCTCAGTCTCGGCGATCATGTTCAGCCTGAGCAGCTTGACCGTGTATGCGTATGTTGCACCTTTCATCAAGAACTGGGGTTTGAGCAACGCACAACGCAAGTCACACATCAGTGCCGTCGATGCTTGGAAGATCGAAGAAGGTAGCCGGGATGTGATCGTCGCGGTCATCGACACGGGGATTGATCCGACGCATAAAGCGCTCGTCAGG